>CAYTGT010000016.1:0-13758 GCA_964437405.1 uncultured Alistipes sp. | reverse complement strand
GTCTCACGTTAATTACCTTACCCTGCTTTACGTTGAAGGTCTGAGTCTTACCGCCCTGCTCCTTCACTACAACCTGCAACTTCTCGCCTACACGCTTAACGTCAATATCGAAGTTACCGCCGAAAGCACGTACATTCTTAAGCGAAGCATACTCCCAATCAGCAGGGATCTCAGGCTTAAGCTCAAATGTGCGCATACCTGTTGGACGGATACCGAACATACCCTCGGTAATGATACGGCAATAGAGACCGCTCTCTGCCGAGAGGTGACGCTGGCTACCCTCTGGCCATGCCTCGATTGGATATGGCACGTGGTCACCCAACAGACGGCGATTAGAGTAGTATGAAAGCTCCTTTGTCATGAAATCGGCATAACCCGCAGCAAAACCACCTCGGAAAGCATAGAGTGTAGAACGATCCCAGAAAGTCTCGCTATTCTGAGCTGTCAACAGACCATCCTTAGTGTAAAGATCCGACTTAAACATTGCGTTCATAGTAGCCTCAGCACGATCGTAGATACCTACACACAATGGCATACAGATCCAAGAACGGAGAATGTCGTTACCCTCATAGTAACGATATGTCTCATAACCCTTTACATTAGCACCGAAATATGACTCGATAGCTGCACGCATATTCTTAGCACGCTTCATCAAGTCGGCATATACCTTGCTTGACATACCCAACTCACGGCTCAGATGTGCTGAAGAGATCAACGCATCATAATAAAGAGTTGAAGTACAAAGGTTCGCAGGACCCGATGGGAAACGACCCTCCAACTCATCGCGATCCGACTTCACCACGCCATGCTCATTCAACTGACGGCGGCTATACTCCAAACACCACTCGATAAGTGGCCAAAGCTGCTTAGCCTCAGCCTTATCAGCACGTGTCAAAGCGTAACGTGATGCACCATAAGCAATCATCGCTGCATCACCACGATCGCCTGCACCATTCCAGATATCATCACCCTCAGCAATAATTGAACTTGGAATAGGCTTCCACTCATCGTTCATGAAACGAGCGAAGTGCATATATGAGTTCAAAGCCGACTCGTTACCCACAGCGTAGCCAGTGAATGGGAAGAATGGGTTTACATACTCAGCCTGATCGTTTGCCCAGATAGCAGCATAATAGCTCTCACCACCTGGCGCGTGCATATATCCGCCCTTAGTCTTACAGATTGACTCCGAAGCACGAATTTTAGCAAAGCGGAACTCTGTATCAATCACATCGTCTGGAGTATCCAATACCAGATTCTCATCCATGTGATCTATGAATGCCATACGCTCTGCGAGCATAGCCTTCACGTCAACCGCAGCGAACTTCTCGTCCTTCAAACCAGCCTGAATAACCAAATCGAACTCGATCTGATCACCTGGCTTGAGCTTATAGACGCCCGCACCCTCAACATGAGTCGACACCTTATATGAGCCCTTGACACCCTT
Source organism: uncultured Alistipes sp. (assembly GCA_964437405.1). GTDB lineage: Bacteria > Bacteroidota > Bacteroidia > Bacteroidales > Rikenellaceae > Alistipes. Next base: position 12,311 of record CAYTGT010000016.1, on the reverse strand, counting down.
CTCAGGATCAGTCAGAAACGACTGCTGAAGCTCAGGCACCTGCAAGGCCATGTTTACCGTACCGCTATTGCGCACCACATAGTGTTCGCACATCATCGGACGCTCCATTGTAGGGAAGATAGTACGAGTGATCTCCAAACCATAGTTACCACCCTTATGATCCTCAACAACCTTCATTGCACCGTTGATCTCAACATAACGGGTTGTAAACTTCAGATTGTTATTGTTATTAATTCTGAGCTGTGCCACAACATCCAACTTCTGACGAAGCATCAAGCTGGCATGGGTGTTATTAGGAATACGGCGCAACATTGGGAAAACGAGCGAACGATCCAACTCAAATTTGGCATTCTCGTCAATACCCCAATAGAGCACTGTAGCCATAAACTTACCACTCATCTCGACATGGTCGTGGTGAGGATATTTGCCCTGAATAACATCCATACGGATAGTCTTGCCGTCAGGCTGAATCGTCCAACGATTCTGGGCAGAAGCCGACAGTGCAAGCAGCGCGGCAACGAATACTAAAATTATTCTCTTCATAATCTATTTTAGGTTGTTTTATTTTGTGTAGAACTTATATACGCAAACTTGAGTATACTCCTCACCTGGATTCAACACGATAGATGGGAAGCCATCGTGGTTGATTGCATCTGGGTGCTTCTGAGTCTCCAACGCTACCGACTCGCGGAACTTGAGTGGCTTGCCATACTTACCGTTGTATGTACCATCGAAGAAGTTTCCGCTATAGAATTGGATAGCCACCTGATCAGTAGCAACATCCATAGCACGACCCGACTGTGGCTCATACAAAGTGGCGATATTCATCACCTGGCCATCATCCTCACGCTCCAAAACCCAGTTCAAATCGTAACCCTTACCATTCTTCAACTGCTCATGATCGGCATCAATACGCTCGCCAATAACATGTGACTTACGGAAATCAAATGGTGTACCCTCAACAGGCAAAAGCTCTCCTGTTGGGATCAAATCTGCATCTGTTGGAGTGATACGATCAGCCTTGATCATCAACTCATGATCGGTAATTGTACCGCCAGCCTCGCCCTTGAGGTTGAAGAATGAGTGGTGTGAAAGGTTAACCAATGTAGGAGCATCAGTCTTAGCCAAATAAGTCACCTCAAACTCATTCTCAGGAGTCAAAGTATATGTCATAGTGATATCCAAGTTACCAGGGAAACCATCCATACCATCAGGCACCACCAAGTGCAACACGATAGCATTCTCAGTCACCTTAGCAACATCCCATACCAACATATCAATACCCTTTGCACCACCATGCAACATCTGACCATTGCTATTGCAAGTTACCTGATAATCCTTGCCATTAAGAGTAAACTGACCCTTACCGATACGGTTGGCAACACGACCTACGACAGCACCCAAGAAACGCTCACCTGTATTGTTCACATAGCGATCGATATTCTCGTAACCCAACACGATATCGGCCATCTTACCATCACGATCAGGAGTCCACAACGACACCACGCGACCACCGAAGTTAGTCACCTGCATGGTGATATCGCCATTCTTCAAGGTATAGAGATCAACCTTCTTGCCGTCAACGGTAGTCTGGAAATCCTCAGCCTTCATGAACTGCATACCGCACTCCTCGCACTTATTACCACAGCAACCGACCATCAATGCCGCTGCTGCAACTATTCCAAAAAATCTTTTCATATTGTTTCTTTCTCTTTTAATTTTTATCCTTCAGCAACTCGATTACTTGCTCTCTGGCAATGGCATCTGGAAGATCTTACGCACGCGCTCCATATCATACTTCACTCCACGATCGTAGTAATAGACACCATTCTGCTCCTGCATAACATCAGTAAGCTGAGTATAGCAATAGCCCCACATCTTATCGCTCATGTCGATCAAAACCTTCACCTGAGCCTCCAAGCGCTTGTAGAAGTCCTCCTTAGTCTTAGCAGCATCACCATAACCCCATGCGCCATCCTTAGCAGGGTTAGCCTCAATACACTTGATACCGCCGAACTCATCCAAAATGTATGGGATATCACCCTCATACTTAGGGAATGTAAATGGAGAGTTCAAGATACCTCGATTGAAGCCGATGTTACCACGCACGCGAGCCTGCACATCTGGAGCACGAACAAACATATCACCATTGTTGAATACAATCTCCTTCAAGCGCTCTGGATTCTGCTCATAGTGGTGCTCGGTCCAGATATCTGTCATAGTCTGCACGCCTCCACTAACTGTATTTATAGGACGTGAAGGATCCAACTGCTTAGTGATTGTATAGATATCAGCCTGGAAACGTGGGAACTGAGTCTCATCTGGCCAGAACTGCTCGTTAAATGGAGTCCAAGTAACGATTGAAGGGTGGTTCATGTCGCGAACAACAACATTGCGCCACTCAGCAATAAAGTTACGAGCTGACTCTACATTGTTAGCATCAAAGCCCCAGCTTGGAGCCTCACCCCATGTCAAGTAACCTAACTTGTCAGCCCAATAGTGGAAACGCTCCTCAAACACCTTCTGGTGCAAACGTGCGCCATTGAAACCTGCCGCCATCGAAAGCTCGATATCCTTCTTCAACGCCGCATCGCTTGGTGCAGTCCAGATACCATCTGGATAGAAGCCCTGATCCAATACCAAACGCTGATAGTATGGCACGTTATTCAAGTAAATCTTGTTACCCTCGGTGTGGATCTTACGCATTCCGAAATAAGACTTCACTTGATCAATAACCTCACCCTCGCGATTCTTCAAAATAAACTCAACATCGTAGAGGAATGGAGACTCTGGAGACCACAACTTCGCTTTCTTGATCTGGAACGAAGTGATAGAACCAGAAGCCACCACAGCAGTCTCAGTAGCTACTACCTTCTTACCATCCAATATGTTAATTGTCAAAGTATTGCCTGCGGCATTGCGGCGCATAGTAAACTCCATAGCAACCTGTAAACGGTCAATATCTGGAGTGATCTTCACACGCTTCAAAGCAGTAGGTGCAACAGCCTCCATCCATACAGTCTGCCAAATACCTGTTGTACGAGTGTACATACACTCAAAAGGATCGCTACGCAACGACTGCTTACCTGCACTCTGACGACCCGAACGCAAATCGCTCTGTGCGCTGACTACCAACGAGTGCGACTTACCAGCCTCGACAAACTTTGTGATATCTACCGAGAACGAGTCCGAGCCACCGAAGTGACGGTCAACGAACTTTCCATCAATATAAACCTCTGACTCATAATATACTGCGCCGAAGTTCAGCAACACATCCTTACCTGCCCACTCTGCAGGAATCTGGATCTGGCGCTGATACCAGATGCAAGGAATAAACTCCTTATGCTCTACACCTGAGAGCTTACTCTCTGGTGCAAAAGGCACGATAATTTTGCCATCGAAGCCCTGGCTCTTCATATAGCCATGCTCCCAACCTGTCTTAACCAGATCAAGTGTATACGTCCACTCACCATTAAGATTAACCCATGCCTCACGCTCAAATTGTGGACGTGGATACTCTGCACGTGGCAACTGAGCCATAGCCGCCAAAGCAAACATCGCGGCAACAAGGGTAAAAATTACTTTTCTCATCTCTTCTCTCTTTTATACGACATAAGCCTGCCGAGACACCAATCTCAGCAGGCTATATATCTGATTAATCACTATTGATCGTAACCCTCGGCCTTCATCTGGAAGATCTCGCGGATACGCTTCATATCAAACTTCTTCTCGCGGTTGTAGTAGTAAACACCATTCTGCTCCTGCTCTACGTCTGTGAGCTGAGTGTAGCAGAAACCGCAAATTTTATCCGAATGGTCGGTGATAGCCTTAACCTGTGACTCCAAACGCTTGTAGAAGTCCTCCTTAGTCTGAGCAGCATTACCATAACCCCATGCGCCACCGCCAGGAGTAGTCTCAGCACACTTGATACCACCAAACTCGTCAATAATGTAAGGAACCTTACCGTCATAGACAAGGAATGTCATAGCACGAGGTGCATTCTTAGCAGTTGGGCCCTGTGGCTGATAGAACTTCTCGCCATCGAAAAGCTTAGTGTGCAACTTCTCACCATCCTGCTCATAGCTGTGAGTAGTACAGAAATCTGATGGAGCATACAAACCACCGCTGATAGTGTTCACAGGACGTGAAGGATCCATCTGACGAGTCAAGTTGTAAATATCATGATAGAAACGACCTGCCTCATTACCTGGAGTAGACCACTCCTCGTTAAATGGAGTCCAGATCAAAAGAGCTGGGTGGTTGCGGTCACGAACCACGATGTTTGTCCACTCTGAGATAAAGTTACGTGCAGCGTAAACCGAGCCAGCGCTCTTACCCCATGAAGCCATCTCGCCCCATACGATATAACCGAGCTTATCAGCCCAATAGTAGAAGCGCTCCTCAAATACCTTCTGGTGCAAACGTGCGCCGTTGAAACCTGCCTCCTTAGACATCAAGATATCATTCTTCAACGCCTCATCGCTTGGTGCAGTCCATACGCCATCAGGATAGAAGCCCTGATCCAATACCAAACGCTGATAATATGGCTTGTTGTTAAGCAAAATCTTAGTACCCTCGATGTGGATCTTACGCATACCTACATAAGCGTCAACCTTATCCAACACCTTACCATCTGCCGACAACACCTCATAAACAACATCGTAGAGGAATGGTGACTCTGGAGACCATAACTTTGCCTTCTTGATAGGCACAACAACAGGCAGACCCTGAGCTGCAGCAACCTCCTTCTTAGCAACTACTTTATCACCATCCTTAACCGAGATAGCAAATTTGTTACCTGCAGCATAGTTGTAGAAAGTAGGAGTAATCACCATCTGGCTCTGGTCGATATCTGTCAAAACATGAACGCGCTCCAAACCACATGGATCTACAGCCTCCATCCACACAGTCTGCCAAATACCCGTTGTACGAGTATAGAAGCAACCATGAGATGCGTAAGTTGACGACTGCTTACCAGCAGGCTGCTGACCTGAACGGACATCGCTCTCGGCATGCACCACGAGGCTGTGCTCCTTACCATCTGACACAAACTCGGTGATATCAAACGAGAATGAGTCTGAACCACCATAGTGACGACCTACGAACTTTCCATCGATATAATACTCCGAAGTGTAATAAACAGCACCGAAGTTGAGCTTAATGTTCTTGCCGCTCCACTCTGCAGGGATCTGGATCTGACGCTGATACCACACGCTGTTAATAAAGTCGGTGTGACCTATTCCAGAGAGCTTACTCTCAGGAGCAAATGGAACTGTAATCTTACCATCGAAGCCCTTGCTATTATAGAAATCGCGATTTTGACCCGACTTCGACAAATCAAGTGTAAAACTCCACTCTCCATTCAAATTTACCCATGCGTCACGCTCAAACTGAGGACGTGGATACTCAGCACGTGGCTGCGCAAACGATGTAACACAGAAAAGGAGTGCTACAAGAAACATGATTTTTGATTTCATAAAATATTTTATAATTGGTTAGTTTTATATTCTTACAAATGTACTCATTTTTCGATAAATAGCAAAAGAAAATGGAGTAAAAAAGAGCCTTTTCAACATCTCTTTTACCCCATATCTGTTTTAGCTAATTATAAAATAATTAACCAACTCGTTCTATAGCTCAGAACTCAGTTACACCAAACCTAAAATATCGCCCGAATAAATAGAATAAAATTCGCCATAGCACACACAAAACCCCGAAACAAAGTACACCTACAACCAGTCTCAATCAGCCACGATCTGGAGCCGCAGGCGACCAAAGCCTCTGCCCGAGGTATTTTTTTGGGGGGGGGCAGGTGAAATCTACCGACTCGGCTGCAAGCCGAGAATACGCCACCTAATAAGCAAGACTACTTAACAGACTACACAACTACGGTGATTAGCAAAAAAAATGGTGGACGTTTCACAACGCCCACCCCTCTCAACTATTACAATTATCTTTAGCGACTAAAGATCTTTTTCACGGATAGCTCGCAACATATCATCTGTCATAGACGACAGATCCCACTGCGGCTTCCAACCCCACTCCTCGCGTGCACAGCTATCATCCAAAGAGTTTGGCCAACTCTCGGCGATGCCCTGCTTCACAGGGTCGATACGATAGGTCATCTGAAAATCTGGGATACGCTTACGAATCTCATTATAGATGATATCGGGAGTGAAGCTCATAGATGCGATGTTAAAGCTATTACGGTGGCGAAGTTTATTAGGATCAGCCTCCATCAACTCTACCATAGCGCGCAACGCATCAGGCATATACATCATGTCCATATATACATCGCGTACAGGACATACAAATTTCTCACCCTTCACTGCAGAGTAGTATATCTCCACAGCATAGTCGGTAGTACCTCCACCTGGCAAGGTAACGTTAGAGATAATACCAGGGAAACGCACCGAACGTGTATCCACACCATAACGAGTGTAATAGTAGTTCGACAACATCTCGCCAGCAACCTTACAAACGCCATACATAGTGTCTGGTTGCATAACCACATCCTGAGGTGTATTATCGCGTGGGAAATCACCACCGAAAGCACCGATAGAACTTGGAGTAAAGCATGCACAATTATACTCACGCGCCACCTCCAACGAGTTATTCAACGCACCCATATTAATGTTCCACGCAAGTTGTGGATTCTTCTCACCTGTAGCAGACAACAGAGCCACGAGGTTAAAGATGGTGTCAACACCATTCTTATGTACGGTATAAGCCATCTTGGTCTTATCCAAAGCATCAAGTTCAACGAAAGGACCGCTCTCAGCCAACTTCTCGTTATGACGCAAGTCTGCGGCAATAACATTAGACGAGCCATAAATATCTCGCAAATAAGTAGTCAACTCTGATCCGATCTGACCGCCTGCACCTACAATAAGAATCTTTTTCATAGTTTCGTTTGCAATTCTGACGCAAATATAAGATATAATTTTGAAATTCCCAACACTTCCCAACAAGATTTTTTCAAAAAAAGTACATTTAGACAGAAATCTGAAACTCGTGAGTTATATTTCACAAAAAATTCCTATCTTGCGAAAAGATTTTTATCCAGAATATCACATTTAATTATAAATATATAAACTCTATTTTATGAAATACGCTATTATCTCGACAGAAAAGGGTGATATGAAGGCTGAGTTGTATGCCGATGAGACACCTATCACAGTAGAAAATTTTATCAAATTGAGCGAAAGTCGCTTCTATGACGGTTTGACGTTTCACCGCGTGATTCCTGATTTCGTAATTCAGGGCGGTTGTCCTATCGGAAACGGCGCAGGTGGTCCTGGTTACACTATCAAGTGTGAGACTTCTGCACCTCGTCAGTACCACGATCGCGGAGTGCTTTCAATGGCTCATCGTGGCAAAGATACAGGAGGCTCGCAGTTCTTCATCTGCCACAATCGACAGAATACACAGCATCTGGACGGTGTACACACTTGTTTCGGACAGGTTGTCGAGGGCTTGGATGTAATTGACGACATTCGCCCAGGAGATCTGATCCTTTCGATTACGATCGTTGAGGAGTAAACAAGTTGAGAAACAAATAAAAAGAAGGCGTTACCCAACCTTTGTTCGGGCAACGCCTTCTTAATTTGGGGAAAATCCAACTATCTACCCCGCCTTAACCTCAATACGCGAGGCCATCTCATATCCCTCATCATACAGATCAAGTAACTTATGGGTGTCTCGCTCCATACGATCCACCGCAATAGGCTTTTCGGGGCGGATAACAATCAATTTACCCTCATCCTCCAACTTCTCAACAAGCGAAATCTGCTCATTATAAAGTCTATTTCTGCGGCGAATAGCCTCACGCAAAGCTGGATATTTACGATAGAAAAATGGAGGGATTGAAGTTGGTTTATCCGATTTACGATACCCCTTATTGCGAGTCAGCACAACCACATTATTATCATACCCCAACTCTCGAGCACGCATCAATGGGATAGAATCGGCAATTCCACCATCGAGCATCGGCTCTCCATCGACATACGCTACAGGACAAACAAACGGCAAACTGCTTGAAGCCTTCACAATATCAATAATCCGCACAGGATCATGCTTCTCCTCATAATAACACGCCTGCCCTGTAAGACAGCTTGTTGTAACCATCTCATAACGCTCCTCAATCTGAGCATAACGCTCATAATCATAAGGGATTATCTTTTCAGGGAAATCATGAAACAACAGATCAAAATCCATTATATTACCTTTGGTTAGGAGTTGCCAAAAACCTATATAGCGATACTTCTCCAGCAGATCTATATTGCTGAATTTACCTCGTCCACGCTGATTCGACATATATGACAGGCCATTACACGCACCCGCGCTCACCCCGACAGTGTAAGGAAAACGAATCCCTCGATCCATAAAGTTATCCAATACACCACAAGTGAATACACCTCTCATTCCTCCACCCTCCAAAATCAATCCTGAGGCACTATTTAGTTTTAACTCCATAACCAACTCTTTTATCGCTACACGGTTCAACTTTCAAGCCAATGGTAACCCTCTGCCACAAAGTTAATCAAAACTTTTTAAACACCGTACCGACACAATTATATAATATATTTTTATCTTTGTGTGGAGTATATTAGTTAATAAAAAACAATATCATGAAGAGAACTATTATCATATTGCTCATGATTCTGTTAGGAACAACACTACAAATCCACGCGCAGAAGAAACGAGGTTCAATGCGTAGTTGCGATGTTGAGCAATTTGCAAAACAGATAAAAAAATCGGGGATTCTGCTTGTCGATGTCCGCACCGCAAAGGAGTTCAGCGAAGGTCACATCGCCAATGTTGATCATAATATTGACGCTCTGAAATCCAACTTCCTATATCACGCCCACAGACTCCTGCCACGCAATCGCACGATCGCGCTTTATTGCAAAGGAGGCGTTCGCAGCAAGCGTGCTGCAGCCAAACTGACCGAATGTGGTTATAAGGTTATAGATCTCGACAAAGGTTTCGATAGTTGGGTCGAAAAGGGTATGTCAACGACTAAATAGACTCCTCGATGATCTATATCACGCTCTACCACTCCCCCATCGGAGCTATCACCCTCGCCGCAACCGACTCTTATCTGATTGGTCTATGGTTCGAGGGGCAGAAACACTTTGGCACAACGATAGACTCCTCGGCAGTGGAAAGTGATAATCATCCAATACTTAAATTAGGAATAGAGTGGTTGGATCGTTATTTTGCGGGAGAGATTCCGCCATCGACTCCCCCATTAGTGTTACGCGGCACTCCGTTCCAAAAAAGAGTTTGGCAGGAGCTACTTTCAATACCCTATGGAGAATGTTGCACATATAAAGATTTAGCACTTCGTATAGGCTCCACCAAAGGTTTTCAGGCTGTCGGCAATGCTGTTTCACGCAATCCAATCAGCATCATAGTCCCATGCCATAGAGTTCTCGCCACCAACGGCTCACTGACAGGTTACGCAGGAGGCTTAGATCGTAAAGAAAAATTGCTTCAAATAGAAAAACTTTCATATGGCTGGTCAAAGATTGAGAGTGCGCAACATACTCAAAGTATGTGAGCAACTCGAAATCAAGCCAGACGCCAAAAGAGAATGCTTACATCTAAAAAAGAATAAAAAGCGTAGAAGCGTTTTATTTTGAGGCTGGTCGAAGATTGAGAGTGCGTAGCATACTCAAAGTATGTGAGCAACTCAAAATCAAGCCAGACGCCAAAAGAGAATGCTTATACGTTTTTTATTTTGAGAAGAGGCCACGAGTAATATGATACCGCATCATCAAAAGATACTTGGCCTTACCCCATTGCAAAGTCACAAAACACCATAAAGCCAAAGCTAATGTTGCAAGCCACTTACCAAGCTCCTTGAAACGTGTACGCCATACGCGGCGATAGAATTTGGCACGGCGGAGTTGGCTCACACCCACGTTATAACTCAGACGGGTAAAATACTCCACGGTCAACTTCTCAGGCGGAATGATATGGTACATCACTGCCCCTGGGGTGTAATAATATTTAGCTTCAGCAATCTGTAAGCGTTCAAAAAGATCGCTCTCTTCGCCACCCACCAACGAATTTCCGACTCTACCCAATGAGGTATCAAATACGCCATAACGTCTTATAGCCGAACGGCGCAAAGCCATATTACCACCTCCTGGGATGTGACCTTCGGGGTATTCACGCACCTTATCACCTAAATACATCTGATTGGCAATCGGGCGCTCTGTAAAGTATGACATCCATACTGGTCTTCCCTGCGGATACTCAGCAACGATAGGACCACCAGCAGCAACAGCATCGGGGGTTGAGTCAAACAACGAGATATATGCCGAGATAAATCCTGGCGCGATACGCTCATCATCGTCAATGATGGCTATGTACTCTCCCTCACTCTCGCGAATACCTCTATTACGGGCATACGACAAGCCTTGATTCAGCTCGGTCACCATGCGCATATTAATCTCAGGGTGCTGTGCCGCAAACTCAGCGAAGCGCTCTATGGTATCATCAGTCGAGTTATTATTCACAACCACACACTCCCACTCATCGCGTGGAGCATCCTGCTCAACCACCGACTGCAGAGTCTGAATCAGCCACGAAGAGCGGTTAAAAGTTGCTATAAGGAGAGAAAGTCTTAACATATAAATAAAAATCTATACACAAATATAGTGAAAATCCGCTACCGACAAGCCGAAAAGTATAATCTTTTCGATTATTTTTCCTACTTCTTTTAAGGTTTTCACTATATTTGCGACCATAATAACAAGAATATGAGTAAAAAAACGATAAAAACACCTTCGCCATTGATCTCGCTCATACCGCTTGTGGTATTGGTGATATTTTTGGCTTTGACCATTAAACTCTTCGGAGCAGACGCTATCGCAGGCGGTAGTCAGCTCTCGTTGCTGACAGCTTCGGCAGTATGTACTGCTATGGCTATATTGATCTATGGCCGCAAATGGGTCGATTTAGAAGAAAGCATCGTAAAAAATATGCACAGTGCAACCCCAGCGTTGCTGATTCTGCTACTGATCGGAGCTATTGCAGGTACGTGGATGGCCAGCGGAATTATCCCGACATTAATCTATTATGGACTAAAGATTCTGCACCCTGCGATATTTTTGCCTGCAACATGTATTATTTGCTCTACTATATCGTTGCTGACAGGATCTTCGTGGACCACAATCGCCACCATCGGAGTGGCCTTGATGGGTATCGGCCGAGCATTGGGATTCGATGATGGTTGGATTGCGGGTGCAATTATCTCTGGAGCATATTTCGGAGACAAGGTATCGGTAATGAGCGACACCACAGTTTTGGCATCATCGACAACCGAAGTACCTATATTTACTCATATTAAATACCTGCTCATAACCACGATCCCAACACTACTGATCTCGATCTTGGTCTTCACATTTGCAGGTCTGAGTGCTACCACTTCGTCTGCCACCGACATGATGGCCATCGAAGAGGGGCTACTCTCTACATTCAATATCTCACCCTGGCTGATTGTGGTGCCTGTATTGACAGGTTTATTGATCGCAAAGCGTCTGCCAGCCATCGTAACACTCTTTGCTTCAGCCTTTATGGCGGCCATTGCGATGGTTATAGCACAGCCCGATATTATTAAAGAGATTGCAGGAGTGGATAGTTCTTCGACTCTCGCTTCGCTCAAGGCAATTATCATTGCGGCCACGACAGAGAGCTCGGTTGAGACAGGTAACGAATTGCTCAATAACCTTGTCACCACCAAAGGTATGGGCGGCATGATGAGCACAATTTGGCTCATTATCTGTGCTATGTGTTTCGGAGGAGTGATGTACGGTAGCGGTATGCTTTCAGCCATCACGCAGATCTTCTTGCGCGTGGCACGCCGCACGGTGAGTGTTGTAAGTTCGACCGTAGGATCGGGAATTTTCTTCAACGTGGTTACGGGCGACCAATATATCTCCATCATCCTGACAGGTAATCTTTTCCGCAAATTATACGATGACCGAGATTTAGAGCATCGCCTTTTGAGCCGAAGCATCGAAGATTCTGCAACCGTCACATCGGTATTAATACCCTGGAACTCGTGTGGAATGACCCAATCTACAGTGTTGGGTGTAGCAACGCTGACCTACATGCCTTATTGCATCTTCAATATCGTCAGCCCACTGATGTCTATACTGATGGCAAGTATAGGATACAAGATCTACAAACGCAATGAAAACATAGAGAATGCAGAGTCATAAGTTATATATATTTGATCTTGATGGCACGTTGCTCAATACGTTGGGTGACTTGGCCGCTGCATGCGATTACGTAAT
>CAYTGT010000015.1:0-14156 GCA_964437405.1 uncultured Alistipes sp. | reverse complement strand
TGTCGTACTCTGCGTCATGCCTCGTCTGCAACAGATGAATCCGAATATCTACGAGGCGGCACTCGATTTGGGTGCAACCCCTATGCAGGCTCTGCGCAAGGTTTTGATTCCAGAGCTTAAGCCAGGAATGATCAGTGGTTTTATCTTGGCCTTCACGCTCTCGATTGATGACTTCGCGGTTACGATCTTCACCATCGGTACCGAAGGTTTGGAGACCCTTTCGACATATATCTATGCCGATGCACGCAAGGGTGGTCTGACACCAGAGCTAAGACCTCTATCTACGATCATCTTTGCCACAGTGCTGTTGCTCTTGATCGTGATAAACATCCGCTCTGCACGTAACAAAAAGCAGAACGCCGCATAATAAAACATTAACCAACGAAGTTTTATAGCTGATGAAAAAAATTATATTTCTCGCAATAGCATGTCTCGGCATCTTGTTCAACACAGGATGTAATCGCAATGATGCTCGCAAATCAATCCTCAAGGTCTATAATTGGGCCGACTACATTGATGAGGAGTTGATCGGAGAGTTCGAGGAGTGGTATAAGCAAGAGACAGGCGAAGATGTTACGGTTGTCTACCAGCTCTTCGACATCAACGAGATCATGCTCGCCAAAATCGAGCGTGGCAAGGAGGATTTCGACTTGGCCTGCCCTTCGGAGTATATCATCGAGCGTATGATGCGTAACGATCTACTGCTGCCAATCAACAAAGATTTCGGCTCTACGCCCAACTACATAGACAATATCTCGCCCTACATCAAGCAGGTATTCGACAAGATAGACTGCAACGGCAAAAATCCACACGACTATGCCGTTGGTTATATGTGGGGAACAACAGGATTTCTCTACAACAAGCGCTATGTAAAAGAGGAGGAGGTTAGCAGCTGGAGTGCATTGTGGGATCCTAAATTTGAGAAAAAACTCTTTGTCAAGGATGCCTTCCGCGATGTATATAGCCCGCTTTTGATCTACAATAATTATGAAGCCATACAGCGTGGCGAGGTCAATATCGACTCGTTGATGTATGACTCGTCTGACGAATCTATCGCTAAGGTTGAGGCGTTGCTAAAAAAGACCAAAAAGAATGTTGCTGGCTGGGAGACCGACTTTGGTAAAGAGATGATGACCAAAGAGAAAGCCTTGCTCAACCTCACATGGAGTGGCGATGCGGTATGGGCTATCGAGGAGGCGGCCGAGGTCGATGTTGAGTTGGATTATACTGTACCAAAGGAGGGTAGCATTGTATGGTTTGACGGTTGGGTGATCCCTAAATATGCCAAAAATACCAAGGCTGCGGCATACTTTATCAACTTCATGTGTAAGCCTGAGAATGCAATCCGTAACATGGATTACATCGGCTATGTGAGCGTTATCGGCACACCAGAGGTGATGGAGTATATGTCTGAATCGGCTGTTGAGGCTGGATTGGATGAGGCTTATGACCTAAGCTACTTCTTCGGTGAGGGTGCCGACAGTGTGGTAATCAACCCTGTGATGTATCCCGACCGTAGTGTCATTGAGCGTTGCGCCATGATGCACGACAGTGGTCCACGAACTGAGGCTTTGTTGGAGATGTGGGCAAGAGTCAAAGGTGACAATCTGAATAATTGGATGGTAATCTTGATTTTGGTCTGCTTCGGAGTATTGACCGTTGTGGGTATCATGCGTAAGATCCGCCAACGCGAGATGCGAATCAAAAGCCGCCGCTGGTAAGCAAACAGGCAAAGAGTTCTTGCTTTAGATCTCTAATTACTACCAAAAATAGATATACCGCTAACCTTAAAATCGAACACTATGAAAAAAGTTGTTGCAATAAAGCTATTGATTAGTTTTATTGCTTGTTTTGTTGCCTATTCAACTATAACATGCAATGCTGCCTCACATATTGAGATCCATGACCTTAGATGCGAGTTTATGACAGCTCCTCTGGCCATAGATAACTCATCACCACTTCTGAGTTGGAAAATGCAGAGCAAAAACAACGGCGCACAGCCTACCGCATACCAAATAATTGTCGCATCAGAGCCCGCAAAGCTAACCCCAAAGAAGGCTGATTTATGGGATAGTGGCAAGCAGGAATACCCTATGCTCAATAGTGTTAAATATCAAGGCAAGGAGCTTAAATCTCGCACAAAGGTATATTGGAAGGTTAGGGTGTGGGATGAGAATGGGAAACCATCAAAGTGGAGCGAGACATCCACTTTCGGCATCGGATTGCTGAAAGATTCTGATTGGGCCGATGGAGCATCTTTTATCGGAATCGAACAGGGTACAAACAATGTACACATAGCGCCACTTCTGCGTAAAACATTTGAATACACCTCAAACAAGGAGAGGGTATTGCTATATGTTAACTCATTAGGCTATCATGAAGCCTACATAAACGGACAAGCAGTCACAACCTCTGTGCTTAACCCTGCTGTCAGCCAATATGAGAAACGATCTTTAATAAGCACTTATGACGTTACCGATTTGGTAAAGAAAGGTCGCAACGAGTTGGTAATTTGGACTGGTATTGGATGGTATCATAAGCGAGTCCCTGGCGTAATAGCTGGAGGTCCTTATGTTCGAGCCCAGATGGACGCTATCACAGGCAACAACTTCGAGACCATTGTCTATACCGATCATACATGGAAAGCAGCTGAGAGTGGCCGATATAATCTCGGTGATGACTGGACTAAAGGCGAAAGGGTAGATCAGCGTAAACTCGTCACAAATATATCTACCGACTCATTGGACAAACTCACATGGAGCAAGGCTAAAGTTGCCGAGATTCCCGCACACAAAGCCTCTGCACAGATGTGTGAGCCAAACATTTTTTATGAGACCCGCAAACCTGTTGCCGTACATAAACTATCGGATGATAGTTATGTTTACGACATGGGGCACTCTTTGGTAGGCTTTATTGAGGTTAAAATGCCCGTAGTAGAGGATGGCAAGAAGATCACACTACTCTATGACGATTTCCACCACGATAACCCAAAGGATTTCCAAGATCTGCTTCAGTTTGCCGACACCTACATTGGCAATGGCAAGGACGAAGGTATCTTTGAAAACAAATTCCAATATAAGGCATTCCGTTATCTGAAAATCAATGGCTTGAATCAGCCTTTGGATCTATCAGCCATAACAGGGCGTGCCATCACGACAGGTTTTGATGGAGATTCGACATTTGAGTGTTCGGACAAGGATATGAACGACATCCACAACATGATCCACAAGACCGTAAAGGCTCTTTCATTAGGCGGTTATATGGTGGACTGTCCTCATATTGAGCGTTTGGGTTATGGTGGTGATGGCAATGCTTCAACGCCAACATTCCACACCATGTATAATGTTGCGCCATTGTATATGAATTGGCTGATTGCATGGGCCGACTCTCAAAAAGCAGATGGCGACATGCCGCACACAGGACCCAACCCTAACTACGCAGGAGGCGGACCTTTCTGGTGTGAATTTATCATCATCGCATCATGGCACGCCTATGTGAACTATGGCGACACTCGCATGATTGAGCGATTCTATCCCCACATGCAGAGGTGGATTGAGTTCGCCGAGCGTAATATGGTAAACGGGTTGTTGAAAAAGTGGGAAGACACATCTTACAGATGGTGGTATTTAGGAGATTGGGCAACGCCTACGGGCATTGATCAGACCGACCCTTTATCAGTTGATTTAGTGAGTAATTGCGTCATCGCTGAGAGCTATATGACTATGGCAAAAATTGCTAAGATGTTAGGTAAGGTCGCTGATGCTGAGACTTATGCACAAAAACATCAGAAGCAAAACGAGATTATTCACAAGACATTCTTCAACCATGAGACAAACAGCTATTCTACCAGCACTCAGATAGATTTAATTTATCCGATGTTTGTTGGTGCTACACCTTCGTCTCGCATCGCACAAGTAGAAAGCACCTTAAAGAGAGAGACCGCCGATCGCTTCAAAGGACATCTCTCAACAGGACTTGTCGGTGTGCCAATCATCACTCAGTGGGCTACTCGCGAGGGTGAGGCTGAGTTTATGTATAAAATGCTCAAAAAACGTGAATACCCAGGTTACCTCTACATGATTGACAACGGTGCCGACTTCACATGGGAGCATTGGAATGGCGCAAGAAGCCGAGTGCACAACTGTTACAATGGCATCGGAAGCTGGTTCTATCAGGCATTGGCAGGAATCACTCCCGACCAAGAGCACCCTGGATACCGCCACATAATCATCCGACCTCAAATTGTTGATGGCATTGACTGGGTAAAGACCTCAAAGGATACGCCATACGGCCGTCTTATGGTAAATTGGGAGAAACGCGCCGACAAATTTGTAATGGAGGTCACCATTCCCGTTGGAAGTACCGCGACACTCTATCTGCCCGACAACAGCAAAGTCGAAGTAAATTCAGGCACACATCGCATAGAATCGGCTTTGTAACAATTCACATCCCATCCCCAAGCGAGGTGGTGATACAAAAATAGGCAATGTTGCCAAAAATAGAAATCCTCGGAATCAAACATCCGATTCCGAGGATTTTTCTATATTGTGCCGTAATGCGAAAACTATTTCACAGGTATTGGAACGATCTGCTTATCCTTCTTGAGCTTCAACACCTTATTCAAAGCCTCACTTACCATAGGCTCCATCACTGTACGGTAGCACTCAAGGTTTGGATGGCAAGTATCCTTCGACCACTTTGGAGGAAGACCGCCCTTCTCGTCAGTCAAAGCAGGATGGTAGTTCAAGTAGTAGATCTTAGCCTCCTTAGCATAAGCCTCAAGCATTACGTTCAAATCGCGGATAGGCTGTGCAGGCGAGATGTCGCGTCTCCAACCGAATACTGATGTAGGAGGAACAGAGCAGAGGATCACCTTGATTCCATGAGCCTGCGCCAACTCGCACATCGAGATAATGTTACCAACAGTATTCTCTGGAGCGATATAACCGTTATTCTGAGCTACATCGTTCGTTCCAGCCATAATCACCACACACTTAGGGTTGTGATCCAAAACATCGCGGCGGAAACGAACCAACATCTCAGAAGATGTCTGACCGCTGATACCACGACCGATAAGGTTATTCTTCTTGAAGAACTCAGGATCCTGATTAGCCCAACCCTCGGTGATTGAATTACCCATAAATACTGCAGTAGGCTGTACCTTCACCTCAGCATTAGCCTTTGCATAACGACCGAAAGCCGCCCAATCCTTCTTCTGTGCCATAACGCTCACTGTGAGCAAGCACAATGACAAAGTCAATAATATACGTTTCATTTGTTTAAGTATTTAGTTAGAAAATAAAATTCTCATACAAATATATGAAATTATACTCAATTACACCACAAATTCCATTTTAAATTAGTATTTTTGCACGATAGGAAAAATAAATAACTCACAAGATAAAATGAAGAATTTTAAACCTACCGAATACACACTCAAGTGTGTTGCCACAGAGCATGAGTTCGAGGACACAGGTTGGGTACTCGAAGACAAGGAGTGCGAGGAGCCTTCGTTGGTGCGCGCAATCTACCAGAACAAGAAGTTGCAGTTGAAGGGTAGCGACTACGGTTTCTACACATTCTGCGATTGGTTGCCTGTAAGCCGATTGCTCAAGGGTTCGGCAGCACCTGTAACCTTCAAGAGCGAGGCTTTGGCTAAGCATTTGGGGCTCAAGAATCTCTACATCACACTCAACGGCTACTCACCTAAGCATGGTGCAAAGATGACGACCTGCTCGTTCAAGGAGACCGAGGCTTACAGTGTCTGCGGCCGTATGTCACCCGATGAGAAGCGCGTTTTGGTGGTTGCATCGGCTGGTAACACAGCTCGTGCCTTCGCCAGAGTTTGCTCAGAGAATAACATTCCGTTGTTGCTCTCTGTGCCAGCAGATAATCTCTCTGCTATGTGGTTTGAGAAGCCTATTAATCCATGCGTGAAGTTGATCTGCTGCGAGAAGGGTGGCGACTATTTCGATGCAATCCACTTGAGCGAGTTGGCACTCAAATCTGATAAATTCTTCGCCGAGGGTGGTGCTAAGAATGTGGCTCGCCGCGATGGTATGGCAACAACTGTTTTGTCGGCAGTTACTACTATCGGCCAGATTCCTGATTACTATTTCCAGGCTGTCGGTAGCGGTACAGGTGCGATCGCCGCATGGGAGGCAAATATGCGACTTGTATAGGATGGCTCATACGGTGACAAGACAATGAAGTTGATGGTATCGCAGAATGCCCCATTTGTACCGATGTACGATGCTTGGCGTGCCGACTCACGTGCGATGTTGCCATACGATGCCGACAAGGCTCGCCGCGATGTGATGATCATTGATGCAAAGGTTCTCTCTAACCGTAAACCTCCATACAGCATCAAGGGTGGTTTGTACGATGCTTTGAAGGCAACCAATGGAGAGATTCTGGTAGCGACTAATGCTCAGGCTCGCAAGGCAGCTAAACTTTTTGAGGAGTTGGAGGGCATAGATATTCACCCTGCTGCAGCTGTTGAGACTGCGACATTGATCAAGGCCGCGCAGGATGGCAAGATTGATCCTGAGGCTATTGTGATGTTGAACATTACAGGTGCTGGCGAGGAGCGTTTCAAGTCGGAGCACGAGGTTTACAACTTGGAGCCAAGTAAGATATTCCCATTAGGTGTTGACGCGGAGGAGGTTATTGAGAGTGTAGAGGCATTATTTGCTTCGTCAGAGGAATAAATTTTACAACAATGTTATATCCAATTAAATTTACGCCACGCCTTAAAGAGCGTTTGTGGGGAGGAAAAGAGTTCTTGGCTGAGGTAAAGTCAGGAATCAAGGGCGTGAAGATTGACCCAGAAAAGGTTTATGGTGAGAGTTGGGAGCTTTCGGCTGTTGAAGGAGATCAGTCGGTTGTTGCCAATGGCTATTTGAAGCGAAACAACATCGAGGAGATCATCGAGGTCTATATGGGCAACTTGATCGGCGAGAAGAACTATGAGCGCTTTGGCCTCACATTTCCACTGTTGATCAAGAGCTTGGATTGCAACGATGTATTGTCGGTGCAGGTACATCCCGATGATGAACTTGCTGCCGAGCGTCACAATTCATACGGCAAGACAGAGATGTGGTACGTGACAGATTGTGAGCCAGGGGCGGCACTTTATGTCGGCTTTAAAGATACCTCGATCACACGTGAGCAGTATTTGGAGGCTCTGAACGAGGATCGCTTACCTGAGATACTAAATCGAGTAGAAATAAAGGCTGGAGATACATTCTTTATACCCGCTGGTACCGTACACGCATTGGGTAAGGGCATTAAGGTTGTCGAGATTCAGCAGACATCAGACGTGACATATCGCTTGTATGATTGGAATCGTGTAGATGAAAATGGTAATTCGCGCGAATTGCATACGGCACTTGCTGTTGATGCTATTGATTTTTCGCGTGATGGCCTCTCTTGCTATATGCAGTATGAGCCAAAGCAGAATCTGGCAACTAAGTTGGTTGATTGTCCATACTTCACAACCAATATCATAGCACTCAACGGAGAGAAGGTGTTTGATTATGCTTCATTAGATTCGTTTGTACTCTATATCTGCACCGAAGGTCAAGCTACTATCAAGATGGGCGACATGGCCGAGACTCTTCAACCTTATGAGTTGGTAATGATCCCAGCCGAAGCTGATTCAATCACCCTAAGCGGCAAAGCGACCCTGCTTGAGGTTTATATTAAGTAGAGTCTATAATTAGTCTCTGAGACAAATAAAACAGGGGATGCAATCTTTTACGATTCGCATCCCCTGTTTCTTTCCGCAAACGATGTCAAAATACAACGCCTGCACACCTCGCGACCTAATTCACACGCTTAACAATAGCTCCCACCTGAATCTCTGGATAGCGATCTATCACATCTTTGATCATCTGCAGTGTGGTATTCTGCTTAAAAGTATTTGTCTCGGCCACGATTGCCATCAATTCCTTTGCCTTAAATAGTATTCTGATATCACCATTCACCACCTCGACAACTCCCGTCACTATCACCTTACGATCATTAAATTTGCCAGATATGATGGCTTGGCCATTGGCTGGGATATAGGTATAGGTGGCTGTTGATTTCTGCTCTCCGCTCCACGCCTTGATAGACTTCTTATTTACGGTAGCAAACACATTACCCGAAACTATACCAAATTTTGTCGCCAACGAAGGCAACTGCCCTTTGACCGATGATACCGCAATAGAGGCCAACGCATCACTACCCGAATATATCATCTCAGGAGAGCTATATACCCAAGTACCCAAAAGCTCCTCAGAAGTAGGGTATACAGGCTTCGCAACCTGTGGCTGACTCTCTGCTGCCGAGCCAAACATTCGGCTCAAACCTTTAAACAGATCATCCAATGATTGTGCAGACGAGCTTTGAACAGAGAAGATTGACACACAAAGTGAAATAAATATAAAGACTTTCTTCATAACAACTAACGTTCTTATTTCGTAAACTCAAATCCGATCTTCACGCTATCATACTTCTTGATAAGCTCCGTTACGGTAGACAATGCGCTGATGCTTGATCCCAATGTAGTCAACACTCCAACCAACTTATCATTTGGAAATACAATCTGCATATTCTTGCCGTTCATATAGGCATAAGCAGGGATCGAGCCCCAATTAATCAATGCCGAATCATACTTAAGCATCAACTGATTAGTTTTAGCGTCAAAAGTATATGTTCCGCCATAGGTCTTTTTCCCAAATGTTGAGCTAAAAGTACCATCCTCATTCAACGTAAAGCTACATGCCCCAGGTTTAATACCCACCTTCTCGTAATATGTTACCATCTTCGACTGCATGGTCGAGGTCGCTGCCGATGCTGCCAACTCCGAAAGTGCATCACTCGATGAGAGCTTTACACCTGGTTGCACATACTTCCATGTACCGATAATACTCTTTGCGGTAAACTCTCCGCCAGTCACCTTATCAATAGCAGTCGAGGCGACACTCTTCAACGCATCTAACCAACTCTGAGCCTGCGCATCACCCGCTCCCACAGCAAAAACGAAAGCAAGGATAAATAAAATTCTCTTCATATTATCTTTAAGTTTATAATTTTTCTAACATCTCACACTCTTTGATCCACATTGCCACACACGCATCCGAAGGCATACGCCAATCTTTTGCAGTCAACGACACTCCACCCACCTTCGGGCCATCGGGTGATGCCGAACGCTTGAATTGTTGTGTAAAGAATCGCCAAAAGAAAGTACGCATCCACTTGAGGATTGTCGCTCTATCATATTTTCCATCAAACGCACGCTCGGCCAAAAATAGTATCTTCGAAGGCGAAAAACCGTGACCAACAAAGTTATAAAGGAAGAAATCGTGTAATTCGTATGGGCCAACCAAATCCTCTGTTTTCTGCGCTATCTGGCCATTCTCATCGGCAGGAAGAAGCTCAGGACTAACAGGTGTCGCAACGACATCCAACAGAGCCTCAGCAACCTTCGTATTCTGTTCCGAGTGAGCATACCACTCAACCATGTGACGAACAAGCGTTTTAGGGATTGTGCAGTTAACGCCATACATCGACATCTGGTCACCGTTGTAAGTCGCCCAGCCCAATGCAAGTTCACTCATATCGCCTGTACCGACAACCAAACCACCCATCATATTGGCAACATCCATCAAGATCTGTGTACGTTCACGCGCTTGTGAATTTTCATACGTCACCGAACGATCCGACTCTGCAAGACCAATATCTGAGAAGTGCTGACGGCACGCCGCGGCAATAGAAATCTCCTTTAAAGAGACACCCAACTCACGAATCATCGTCAAAGCGTTGTTATAAGTGCGATCCGTTGTACCAAAACCAGGCATCGTAATACCGATTATTCCCTTACGATCCCAACCTAAACGATCAAAAGCATGTACCGCAACAAGCAGCGCAAGGGTAGAATCCAAGCCGCCCGAAATACCGATAACGGCTGTTTTAGAGTTGGTATGTTTTAATCTCTTCGCCAAGCCCAAAGTCTGTATCTCGAAGATCTCTTCACATCGAGCCTTGCGTGCCAACTCATCAGCAGGCACAAACGGCATAGGATCAATCTCGCGCGAGAGTTCAAAGCCATCCTCCTGCTCAATTTCGGCTTCATTGTAATTAAACGAAACCATTGTAGCATTCGAAGAGAACAATCCTTTAGCCTTGCGAGCATTATCCAAGATCTCGACATCGACATCCGCCACAACCAACTGTTCACCCAACTCGAAACGCTCGCTTATAGCCAACAGATGGCCATTTTCGGCAACAATCGCATCTCCCGAATATACCGAGTTCGCAGATGATTCACCTGCCCCCGCAGATGTATAAACATATCCCACATGCAAACGCGCTGATTGACTTCTAACCATCTCAACCAAAGCATTATGCTTCGCAACGCTTTCGGGGCGTGACGAGAGGTTGAAAATCAACTTCGCACCGCCCAAAGCCATCTGTGACGCAGGTGGAATAGGGGCCATCATATCCGACCCAACCTCCACACCGAAACAAACTCCGCCGACCGTAAACAACTGATCAATACCAAATGGGACAACCTGAGTCGCCAACTCTTTATCTTCAAGCGCTATCTCTATCCCCGATGTAAAATAGCGGCTTTCTGAGGCATCACCATCATCGCTTAAGAATGTTTTAGGGACAATACCCAACACCTCGCCCGAAGCCACAACAGCAGCGCAATTATAGATTTTATCGCCATGCTGCATCGGCAGACCCACAATCGCAACCACAGGAAGATGCGCCGAAGCCACAGCCACATCACAAAGCGCCATCTCGGCCTGCTCCAAGAGTTTGGATTGCAGAAAAAGATCGCCACATGTAGATGAAGTAAGCGAAAGTTCAGGAAAAACCACTACACTTACGCCACGCTCCACGGCTTGTTGCATCATATCCACCACGCGCGACAGATTGTAATCACAATCAGCTACTCGAACATCGGGAATGGCCGCAGCCACCTTCACAAAACCAAAATTTTCCATCTTCGAAAGTTATTTCAATCAGATTTGTTAGAAGCAGTTTATTCCTTAATATATGCGTGCTCAATCTTCAGCATATAGACTCTGTGGTAGTCTGCAGCAGGATACCAATTCTTGATAATATCCTGATCGAGGAAGTTCTCAGCCTTGAGCATATCAACATATATCTTCTTACCCTCCAAGACCAAACGAGCCTCCGCAATGGCTGGAGTACCCGTCTCGGTAAATTGTACCGAGATTCCAGCCGCCGAAAATTTATCCTCCTCGCGTCCTGAATGTGACCCACAATAGGCCAAAGCCTTGCGCCACTCCTCCGTAAAGAAACTGAGTGTCATACGCTCCTCGCGCTCGGTAAATTCGTATGTGTAACGCTGTGGACGGATCACCACATAGGCAACAGGGTAGTTCCAAACGTAACCCATACCGCCCCAAGATGCAGTCATAGTGTTCTGTTTCTCCTTATCGCCTGCTGTGATAAGCATCCAATCCGAGCCTATCAGACGAAAGACATTTTCGTCCAACTGCTTAGGATCAACTTCCTTAAAACCCTTCATATCTAATCTTTTACAACGATTATCTCAACTATTACTTCGCCCACAACTGAGCCAAGTTTACAATCACCTTAACAGCCTTCTGCATAGTGTTGAGTGAGCAATACTCAAACTTGCCGTGGAAGTTCATGCCACCAGTGAAGATGTTAGGACATGGCAAGCCCATGAACGACAGACGTGCGCCATCGGTACCACCACGAATAGGGCGAACGATAGGCTCAACATCAGACAATCGCATAGCCTCCATCGCCTTATCAATTACCTGCGGATGTGGCTCAACCATCTTACGCATATTGAAGTATTGATCCTTCAGCGTGAGTTTCAACACCTCTGCGCTATAACGCTTCTGCAACAGATCGACACAACTCCACATATAGACCTTCTTCTGCTCAAACTTTTCGCTATCGTGGTCACGAATGATATAGCTAATTTTAGCATTCTCAACCGTACCGTTGAATTCCACGCAGTGGTAGAAGCCCTCATAGCCCTCGGTATGCTCTGGGCGCTGCACCTGTGGAAGCAAAGAATTTAGTTCGCAAGCCACTTGAATGGCATTGATCATCTTATCCTTAGCATATCCAGGATGTACGTTACGGCCCTGAATCTCGATTGTAGCCGAAGCCGCATTGAAGTTCTCATACTCCAACTCACCCTCATATCCGCCATCCATAGTATAGGCGAAATCGGCACCAAAAGCCTGAACATCGAAATAATCCACACCACGACCAATCTCCTCATCGGGAGTAAAGCCGATGCGAATCTTGCCATGCTCGATTTCAGGGTGTGCCATCAAATACTCCGCTGCGGTCATAATCTCAGCACAGCCAGCCTTATCGTCAGCGCCCAAAAGGGTAGTACCATCGGTATGAATCAACGTCTGACCCACAAAGCGCTTCAATTCAGGAAACTCCGACACCTTCATTTGAAGGCTACCGTTGAGCTGAATATCAGAGCCATCATACTCCTCAATTACGTGTGGCTTAACATCCTTACCGCTCATATCGGGCGAAGTATCAACATGTGAGATAAAACCGATAACAGGGGCGTTTTCATAGCCTTTGGTAGCAGGGATTGTACCCATCGCATAACCATATTTATCTACCGTCACATCGACCATACCCAAACTACGCATCTCATCGGCCAAGTAATTTAGCAGAACCAACTGCTTATCGGTCGAAGGGAATGTTGTACTGTTTTCGTCTGACTGAGTGTCGAACGAAACATATTTCAAAAATCTATCTTTAAGTTCCATTAGTTTAATTATTTATATTGACTTATTTAAAGTAATAGTTTAAATATATAGCGAGGGGTTTACTCCTCTTTCTTAGCACGCATGGCATGGATTGTCATATATACTATAAGCGCGATATACATCACCAAGCCCAACCACTCAGCATCTTTCGATACAGCCCACTCGGCCATATACCACTCGACACCAACGAACTTCAACACCGCCGATACAACACCCATCAAAGCACCTCCTGCGATGAATCCCGATGCGATAAGAGTACCCTGATCGAAGCGAGCCTTATTCAATGACTCGTCCTTCGAGCGGCTTGAAACAAACCATGCGATAAGACCACCGATAACCAGCGGAGCATTCAAGTACATAGGGATAAACATACCCAAAGAGAATGCCAGAGCAGGGACACCGATAAATGTCAAAACAAGCGCCAAAACAGCACCCATAAAGTAGAGAATCCATGGGGTAGAACCACCTGTCATTAGTGGCTGGATAACCGCCGCCATAGCATTAGCCTGAGGCGCTACCAACGCATTCTCACCTGTAAAACCGTATGTATCGTTAAGCACCAACATCACGCCAGCAACAGTGATAGCCGACACAAATGTACCGAGGAATTTCCAACCCTCCTGTTTACGAGGAGAAGTACCCAACCAATAACCGATTTTAAGATCGGTAATAAAACCTCCTGCCATCGAAAGTGCGGTACAAACAACACCTCCAATAATCAACGCCGCAGTCATACCCTCAGTGCCGTTAATGCCAACACTAACCAACACCAACGAGCTGAGAATAAGGGTCATAAGAGTCATACCCGACACAGGATTTGTACCTACGATTGCGATAGCATTGGCCGCTACGGTAGTAAACAAGAACGCAATTACAAATACTATAAGCAATGCTACAATACTCTGGAAGCCATTACCCAAAAGACCAAATTGGAAGAATACAAAGCAAGAAATAAGCGCTGCAATCAGTAACGACAAGATCAATTTCATCGACAAATCGCGCTGAGTGCGAGGTTCAACAGTTGCCGCGCCGCCCTTCTTTACTGTAAGTTCGCTCACGGCCAAACCCACAGCTTGACGAATGATGCCTGCCTGACGTATAATACCGATCAATCCAGCCATAGCAATACCGCCGATACCGATAGGACGACCATAAGTTGTAAAAATATCCTCAGGCGAAAGTGCCGCAGCCTCGACAGATACAGAGCCAATGAGTGGAACGATCAAAAACCATACAAGGCATGAACCAGCGGTAATAATAACAGCATATTTAAGACCGATAATATAGCCAAGTCCCAAAACAGCAGCTCCTGTATTGATAGAGAATACAACCTTGAATTTATCGGCACACATCTCT
>CAYTGT010000014.1:0-14355 GCA_964437405.1 uncultured Alistipes sp. | reverse complement strand
AAGTTCCTGCGCATTGGTCATAAAGCCCAACTCGGTCAGCACGCTCGGCATATCTGTCGCATATAACACTTTGAGTAGTTGGCGTTTAACCTTGCGATCTTTACGCCCACCCTTGACATAGTGCTTCT
Source organism: uncultured Alistipes sp. (assembly GCA_964437405.1). GTDB lineage: Bacteria > Bacteroidota > Bacteroidia > Bacteroidales > Rikenellaceae > Alistipes. Next base: position 14,227 of record CAYTGT010000014.1, on the reverse strand, counting down.
GCATAAGTCGCGCCATCATTTCGCTATACTCGCCATAGGTGAATTGCAGGTTCTGAATATAGGCTCTCACCATTGCCGCCGTATTCTCATCCGACATATCAATCAACTCATCCTTATTGGCGTTATAGAGTGCATCTTCGTTGTAGCGAGTCTCCTTTTCGCTCTCTCCCATGATGATAGTCTCGGCACCCATGACTGAGGTCGCCTTAGGCGCAGCATTGGCATGGATCGAAATAAAGAAATCACCACCCGCCTTATTAGCGATATTGGCTCGCGCTGAAAGATCCTCATTCAAACTCTTGCCGAGAGCCTTGTCTGTTGTGCGGGTATAGACCACCTTCACCCCAGGAAGCTCCTTTTCAATCAGCGCACCCAACTTCAATGCAACTTTAAGGTTGATATCCTTCTCCTTAACGCCCTTATAAATAGCGCCTGGGAAGCTACTACCGCCATGGCCCGCATCAATGACAATCACTCTCACGCCAGCCCCCTGAGCAAAAATTTGCTCAGAAAAAAGCAGCATCAAAAGAGCTGTAAATATGACACAGAAAAATCGTTTCATACAAAAACTCGCAGATATTTAGCGGTAATACATAAAAAATAGTTATATTTGTCGGTTAAAAAACCTCTACCAAAGAGGGGCACACGGGCTCCTTGAGGTGGTTTTGCCGACTTGTCGGCAAAGGTACAAAAAATTATTGACATTTTGGGTATTTTTAAGACTAAATATCTACTTTCTGCGGCAGTAATACTGCTATTTGTGCAATTCGTATTCGGATCTGCGCCTGCTTTGCGTATCCCTAATCCAGAAGAGGTGATTTTGGAGCAAGAGCAGCAGGATACCACTCGCCCTAAGCGCAGAGCAAATCGCAGAACAACCAACAGAAGTAATGCCGACACGATGGTGCAAGCCGATACGTTGGAGATTCAAGTGGATACAACTCGCACCTCAAAGGGTACGGGACTGAACAAAATCATCACAGGTAAGGCCAAAGATTCACTCTACTACGACATGCGCAACAAGAAGGTTTACATGTATGAGCAGGGTGAGGTGACGTATGACAACATGACGCTTAACGCAGATTTTGTCAACATCGACTTAGACAAGAAAAACATCTATGCATACGGCAAGACCGACTCGGTGGATGGTGAGCCTCAGATTACACGCCCTTCGTTCACCCAATCGGGAAGCACGCTCAACATGGATACCATCACATACAACATCGACACTCAGCGAGCGAAGATCAAGGGTATCGCCACTCAGCAAGGTGACGGTTGGTTGATCAGCCACGATGTGAAGAAGATGGAGGACAACACTATCAACATGATTGATGGTATGTACACCACTTGCGACCAGACCGAAAACCCTCACTTCTACTACTACATCTCGAAGGGAAAGGTCATCACAGGCGACAAGGGTAAGATCATCATGGGCCCTGGTCACTTGGTATTCGAGGAGGTTGACATCCCATTCTTGGGACTCCCCGAAGGTTTCTTCCCGTTGAGTTCTGGACCAAAATCGGGTATCTTGATGCCTTCATACGGAGAGGAGGCACGAAGAGGATTTTTCATGCGCGATATGGGTTACTATTTCACGCTGAGCGAGCACATGGATTTGGCCTTGACGGGAGGATTCTACACGCTTGGATCGTGGGAGTTGGGAGCTACATCGAGATATATCAAGCGATATAAGTATTCGGGTAATTTGAACTTTAAATACGCAAGTATCCGCACAGGCGACAAGGGAGATCCCGACTTTATTAAGCAGAACACATACAATCTGCAATGGACTCACAGTCAAGATGCAAAGGCCAACCCTGGTTCGACATTCTCGGCTTCGGTAAACCTCTCATCAAGCGGATATAGCAAATACTCAGCAACAAATCTGAACGACATGCTTGCTACGCAGACCAACTCTTCGATCGCATACTCGAAGAATTGGGCGGGCACACCATTCTCACTCTCGATGAACATGGCCGTATCACAGAACTCTCAAACAGAGAGCATTTCTGCCACATTGCCCAACGTATCGTTCAACGTATCGAAGTTCTTCCCTCTCAAACGCAAGGTTAAGATGGGAGAAGATCGTTGGTACGAGCGTATTTCGATGAGTTATTCGGCAAAGATGACAAACTCGATCAATGCAAAGGAGAGTGATTTCTTCTCAAGCGAGAGTTTGAAGAATATGAAGAATGGAGTACAGCACAACATCCCTATTCAGGCTTCGTTCAACCTATTTAACTACATCAACATCACACCGAACGTAAACTACACCGAGCGTTGGTACTTCAAAAAGACCGAGAGACGTTGGAATGATCAAACAGCACGTGTGGAGACGCTCGACCCTGAGTATGGTTTCTATCGTCTCTATAATTACAATGCAGGCGTTTCGCTCTCAACTACATTCTATGGCCAATGGCAAGTGAGAGAGAAGTATAAGAATATGAAGTTACAGGCTTTGCGACATACCGTAACACCTTCGGTAAGTTTTGCATACGCTCCAGACTTTAGTAATCAGAAATATGGTTATTACCAGACTATTCAGAGCGATACAACGGGTCGTACGATGACCTACTCACCATTCTCAGAGAACTCTTATGGCGTGCCATCGAGTGGTAAGAGCATGGCTATGACTTTCAACCTTTCACAGAGTTTGGAGGCTAAGGTTAAGAGTGACCGAGACTCGACAGGAATGAAGAAGATCAAGATCATTGATGATTTAAGCATCGGCGGATCTTACAACTTCTTGGCTGACTCGATGAAGCTCTCAACACTCTCGATCTCGTTGCGTTCGACCATCACTCAAAAGGTCGGCCTGAACTTGCGCACGACACTCGACCCTTATGAGGTTACACCCGAAGGTAAACGATACGACAAGTTGACGTGGAGCAGAGGTAATTTGGGACGAATCATGAATGCAGGTTGGAGCTTCGGCTACACATTCCAGTCAAGAGATTCATCTACCCCTGCGATAAACGATATCAACAGCATACCTCCTGAGTATACCAATCCGTTCTACGATCCGTACGGCACGATGGATCCGATACTGAGACGACAATATATGTCGCAGGCGTATTATGATTTCTCGTTACCGTGGAATTTGGGATTCAACTATAACGTCAACTACAATGTCTCGTATGTCAATAACGGAACGACAGGTGTCAAACGCAACGTGACCCAAACAATCGGATTCAACGGAAGTATCACATTCACCAAAAAGATGTCGGCAACGATATCGGGCGGATATGATATCACTCAACGTAAACTCACAACATCATCGGTCAACATCACGCGAGATTTGCACTGTTGGCAGATGTCCTTCTCGTGGATTCCATTTGGATATTATCGCAGTTGGAACTTCCACATCGGAGTGAAGGCAGCATCACTGCAGGATCTCAAATATGAGAAGAGCCAGTCGATGTATGATAACTATTATTAGTGCACTGAGCACATATTGCCAAATCCAATAACTAAAGAGATGGCCAGCTTCTTACAGGTAGAAAACATCAGCAAATCTTACGGAGATAAAGTCCTCTTCGAGAAGATATGCTTCAACATAAATGAGGGCGATAAAATTGCCCTTATCGCACCTAATGGTACGGGGAAAAGCTCGCTGCTGAAGATTTTGGCAGGGGTAGACAGCTCGGATAGAGGTGGCGAACTAAAGTTTATGAAGGACATCAAGGTCGCCTTTTTGGATCAAAATACCAACTTTAATCCAAACAATACACTCTACGATGAGGTCTATTCACGTTTGGGGGAGAGTTACGAGATAATCAACGAGTACGAAAAGGCAATAGCCTCGGCAGACGAGAAACGCATCGAAAGAGCAATAGCTCGCATGGATGCTGTGGATGGTTGGAGCGTGGAGCAACGCATCAAGCAGGTGTTATCCTCGATGAAACTCACTCGTCTCGACCAACGGATGGGTAAATTGTCGGGTGGCGAGGCAAAGCGTGCCGCCATAGCGTTGATGTTGTTGCAGGAGGCCGATTTTCTGGTAATGGACGAGCCTACGAACCACTTGGATATAGAGGTCATAGAGTTTCTTGAAAGCCATCTGCAAAAGGCGCGATGTACGTTGTTGATGGTGACCCACGACCGCTACTTCTTAGATAGGGTTTGCAACACGATATATGAGTTAGACCGAGGACAACTATATATATATATAAAGGAAACTACTCCGATTTTTTGGAAAAACGCGATGAGCGATACACCAACATGCAGGCCAACATTGACAAGGCTCGCAACCTATTGCGCCGCGAGTTGGAGTGGATTCGTAGCACTCCGCAAGCTCGTACGGGTAAGGCGCGATACAGAATAAATGCCTTCTATGACTTAAAGGAGAGAGCTTCGGAGTCGTTGGGACGTAAGGATATGACTATTAACATCGCATCATCACGTTTGGGTGGCAAAATCATAGATTGTGAGGGCGTTTCGCTCAATTTCGGCGAGCGCCGAATGTTGGATGACTTCACATATAAGTTTTCGCGTTATGAGCGTGTCGGCATTGTCGGCAAGAACGGAGTGGGCAAGAGTACATTCCTCAACTTGATGACAGGCGACTTAGCTGCCGACAAGGGAAAAATCGAACGTGGAGAGACGTTGAGAATCGGATATTACCGACAATCAGGCATAAAGTTCAAGTCTGGACAGAGGGTGATAGACTTGATCAGAGAGATTGCCGAGACAGCAAAAACTGCCGATGGAGAGAGTATATCTGTCACTTCGATGCTCACGAAATTCCTCTTTCCTGTCGAGGATCAAAACAAACTCATCGAGGTGCTAAGCGGTGGAGAGCAGAGACGTCTGTATCTGTTGACTGTCTTGATGCGCAACCCCAATTTCTTGATCTTGGATGAGCCGACAAACGATTTGGATATTCTGACGCTCAATGTCTTAGAGGATTACCTAATGTCGTTCAAGGGGTGTCTGCTGATCGTCTCGCACGACCGCTACTTCTTGGATAAAATTGTCGATCACCTTTTTATAATAAGAGAGGGCGGTTTGGTAAAGGATTTTGTCGGACAATACAGCGAATACCGAGAGTACATCAAGGAGCAAGAGACTGAGGAGACTCGACAAGCAAAAATTTTGGCCGAAAAAGCTCAACGACAGAAGGCAACTGAGAATGACGCTACCAATACTCCGACAAGCACACCAACTCGAAAAAAATTATCATATAAAGAGCAGCGTGAATTAGAGGCTTTGGAGAAAGAGATTCCGCAGTTAGAGTTGCAAAAGAGCGAATTAGAGGAGAAGCTCTCATCGGGAGCGCTGTCGCATGAGGAGCTAAACAATGCTTCGGAAAGAATCGGAGAGTTACTTGCGCTAATCGAGGAAAAGGAGATGCGTTGGTTGGAGTTAAGCGAGGTGTAGAGTATGGAGTTTCTGACAAAGGTAGATATAAAGCCACTTAAGCGAGGAATCAGTCATCAGAATCGAATCCTCACTTTAGGGTCGTGCTTTGCTGACAACATCGCCCGCAAACTAAGTAAAAACAAATTCCGAGTCACAGGCTCGCCGACAGGGGTTTTGTTTAATCCTGAGTCGATTGCTGGTGCGATAGAGAGGTTTTTATCGGGACAAAGAGAGGTTGCGCCATCGGAACTATTTTGCTCGGCAGGCGTATGGTCGCATTATGACTTTCACTCCGCGTTTTCGGCTTGCGAGGCGGAGGGTGCTCTTCAGAAGATGGAGCATGCACTTCAATGCGGCGTGAAGGCGTTGAAAGAGGCTGAAGTGGTGATAATAACTTTTGGTACGGCTTGGGTATATCGACTCGCTGAGAATGGGAAGGTGGTAGCAAATTGCCATAAGCAACCTCAACGACTGTTTCAACGCGAACTGCTCAGCGTGGAGCAGATCACTGGGCGATACACCGAGTTATTAAACGGAAAGTTACGAGATAAACAGGTGATATTTACACTCAGTCCCGTACGACATTTAGGCGATGGATTGGAGGGTAACTCATTGAGCAAGGCAACACTAAGGGTGGCCATAGAACAGATTATAAAGAGTTGCGAAAATGCAGAGTATTTCCCCTCGTATGAGATTCAGCTGGATGAATTGAGGGATTACCGTTTCTATGCCGAAGACATGACCCACCCTTCAGCTCAAGCGGTAGATTATATTTGGGAGAGATTCTCGCAGGTGGCATTTTCCGAGAAGCAGATGGAGCTAATGGAGCAAATTAGCAGTATCGTGTCGGCCTCTGAACACCGCCCATTTAACCCTCAAAGTCAGTCGCACAAAGTATTTTGCCAAAATATGATGTGCAAGATAGAGAAGCTAAGCAAACAGTTGCCATTTGCGGATTTCACCGAGGAAATTGAAACATTTAAGAGATATTTGTGATTTTTTAAGTAATTTTACGGCCATATTTTATTACGCTATGAAGATTTTGAAGATATACATACTTGCAAGCATCATTCTATCGGCTATCGGCTCAGCACATGCCACCACACATAAGACTCCGCGTCTGATGGTGAACATCGTGGTCAGTTCGATGCATGCTGATGATCTGAACAGATACGCCGCAAACTTCTCATCAGGAGGTTTCCGCCGATTGATGAACAACGGAATCTGGTTTACAAATGCCTCATACGACTACATGCAGACCACAACGCCTGTATCGCTGGCAACCATCTCGACAGGCGCAATGCCTTCGGTGCATGGAGTGATTGCAGATCGTTGGTTCGATTACGTGAGCAACAAGCAGGTTATGCTCATTGACGACACTAAGGAACAGAGCGTTAATTACAGCGGAGGATCGGGAGGATATTCGCCACGTAATCTTACGGCACAGACACTGAGCGAGGTGGTTGCAAAAAGTGATGACAAGAGTCAAATAGCAACCATTGCGATTGAGCCTTTATCGGCAATCGTTACGGCGGGTAAAGCAGGTCAAGTCTATTGGATGGAGACTCTGCAAACAGCATGGACTACATCATCTTTCTACACCAAAGAGTTGCCTACGTGGATCACGGATTACAACCGCAACGAGGTGAATCAGACACACATGATCAAACGCTGGACACCTTTGCTCGCATACGATAATTATCGCAACAGTCAAGTATCGTGCATCGAAGATTTGAAGAGCAAGACAAACAAACGCATAGATTTCATCGGCGTAGAGGAGACTTCTGCGAAGACTCGCATCAGCGATGATTATGAGCAGATGTGTTATACGCCTGCTGGAAATAGTGCATTGCTCTCGTTTGCAAAGCAGGTGATTGCAAAATCGGAGATGGGTAAAGATGAGCACATTGATGTGCTAAACATCATACTCGACACACCACGTAAAATCAGTTCACGTTTCGGCCCTGAATCGGTCGAGTATGAGGATATGTTGTATCGTCTGGATCGAAATTTGGAGGAGTTCATTTCATTCATCATGACTCAGGTGATTGACCCTCAACATATAGTGATCACACTCACTTCGGATCATGGAACAAGCCCTTCGTTCAACTCGCCAGGAGTACAACAGGAGCGATTCAACATACGTCAAGCAGAGGTCATCACAAATGCTTTTATCGGAGCACAGCACGGTAACGGAGAGTGGATTTTGGGATGCATCGACAACGCCATATATCTGAATCACAACCTTATATATGATAAGGGACTCTCTATTTCGGAGATGCAGAATGATGTAGCAATGTTCGTGATGCAGCTTCGCGGAGTGTCGCACGCAATGTCGGCTGAGGCTATGCGTGGCAGTTACTTCGGTAGCGGATACGGCCGTAAGATACAGAATGGTTTTTACCCTCGCCGCTCAGGAGATGTGATCATCAATCTGATGCCTGGATGGATCGAGGAGAGCGATAATGAGCGATCTTCATCTGGCTCGATGTATCGCTACGATACGCAGGTACCACTGATAATTTACGGCGGTGGCGTGGTGAGAGGAAAAAATAACGACAAAGTAGATATGACATCTTTGGCAACTACGCTCGCGCATATTATAGGCGTCAGCACACCTTCGGCAGCCGAGGGTGAGATGTTGAAGATTTATTAACAGAGCTCAAGGAGGCAAAATTTATGAAAGATCCGATTCAAGAAGAGATAATAGAGGAGTTTTCGGTTTTTGATGAGTGGTTGGATAAGTATGACTACTTGATCGAACTGAGTGACTCATTACCGCCGATTGTGGCAGAGCACCGTACCGAGGAGTACGCAATCAAGGGTTGTCAATCCAGAGTATGGGTTGATGCAAAGGAGGAGAATGGTCACGTATTCTTCTCGGCCGACAGCGATGCAATCATTACCAAAGGTATCATTGCACTGCTTATCAGAGTGATGAACGGCCGCACAGCACAGGAGATTGTAGATATGGATCTCTATTTTATCAACGCAATCGGGTTGGGCGAAAACCTATCGCCAACACGTAGCAACGGACTCGTTGCAATGATCAAACAGATGAAAATGTACGCCTTGGCGCTCTCAAGCAAGGCATAAATTAAGACTTGTAAGTGATGACACCAGAAGATATTTTAAGGGTTGAGCATGATATAGTCCTCACCCTGAAGAATATATATGATCCAGAGATCCCTGTTAACATTTATGATCTGGGATTAATCTATGAGATTGACTATGACCCCGAAGGCGTAGCAAATATCAGAATGACTCTGACAGCACCAAACTGTCCGATGGCCGATATCTTGGTTGACGATATCAACACTCAAGTCAAGAAGATTAACGGCGTAGAGGAGGTTAATATCGTACTCACTTTTGACCCACCGTGGGACAGAAGTATGATGTCGGAGGAGGCTCTACTGGAGCTGAATCTATTATAGGCACCCTTTTCAAAGTAAAGAAGCATGACAGAGAGGCAGAAACGAGAGATAAACAGGCTGAAAGTCGGAGCATCGTATTTCGGCTGTGGAGCCTTTTTGTCGAAGTTGGACTCTCTACATCGAAGCGAAATCTACAACTCATTGGGTTATGAGAGGCTGATTCGTAAAAATGGCGATATCAACCAATTCTACAAGGAGTGCGATTCTAATTGGCCTCAGACTTTTTATCTTATGCTGCTTCGCACGATGGGCGGAGTAGATAACAAAGAGGCCTTCACCGAACTATCGCGTAGAGTGCCATACGTTGCAATACTGCGCGAGAGGGAGATTCCTCACAATATCGAAGCGATGCTTATCGGCGGATCGGGATTACTCGAACTATACCCGCACGATGAGTATATACTAAATCTAAAACGCAACTTCGAATATCTCGCCACAAAATACTCCATCTCGCCGATGGAGCCTGCGGATTGGAAGCTAAAGAAGATATATCCCAACAACCATCCAATACTCAGATTATCGCAGATCACAAAATTTCTGACCTTCACCAAAGATGTGATGGACAGAGTATTGGAGTGTCGCACAAGCAAAGATGTGAGCAATCTATTCAGCGTGGAGACCATGCCCTATTGGACCAACCACTACACGCCCGCATCGGAGGAGAGACGTTCGGTATCAAAACGTATCGGGCAAACTAAAAGTGATCTGTTGGCAATAAATTTGGTGGTACAGATGCAATTTGCATACGGATCATACACCAGCAATGAACGTCTGCGAGAGCGAGCCTTGTCGCTTTTGGAAAGTATAAAAGCAGAAAATAACTCAATCATAGCGCAATGGAATAGCTATGGTAAAATCGCGCAGACAGCATTCGATTCTCAGGCTCTTTTGCAACTCTCGTTTGAGTATTGCGACCACAAAAAATGCGAGGATTGCCCTGTGGGACGTAGAGTATTGAGCAAAATAGTGGTCACAGAGGAGTAGAAAAGCGAGTTAAGTCGCTAATTATTTGGGCGTTTTAAAAGATTTCCGTATATTTGTAGGATTAATTTTTAAGCGTTTAACACTTTTTGAGAAGATAAATCAGAAAATTATGGATATAGTAAGTAACATTATCAAGTTAATCTTCGGTTCAAAGACCGACAAAGACCGTAAGCAGATTGAGCCTTACGTTCAGAAGATCAAGGATATATATCCGTCAATCGAGCGCCTGACAAATGACGAGTTGCGCGAGCATAGTGCCGCTTTGATGAAGCAGATCGCCGATTTCATTGCCGCTGACGAAGCGCATATCGCCGAGCAGAAGATCAAGTTGGAGGCCGCAGAGACTACTCTTTCAGAAAAAGAGAAGATCTCGAAGGATATCGAGCAGACAACAAAGCGCATTGACGACAAGATTGAGCAGAAGTTGGACGAGATCCTGCCTGAGGCATTTGCCATCATGAAGGATACAGCTCGCCGATTCACTCAGAACGAAACGGTAGTTGTGACAGCAAACGATTTTGACCGCGACTTAGCGGCAAAGAAAGATTTTGTCACTATCGAGGACGACAAGGCTATCTATGCGACACATTGGGTTGCAGGTGGTAACGACTTGAAGTGGGAAATGATCCACTACGATGTTCAGCTCTTTGGTGGTGTTGTATTGCACAAGGGTAAGATCGCCGAGATGGCAACAGGTGAGGGTAAGACATTGGTTGCTACATTGCCTGTATTCCTCAACGCCTTGGCGCGTAAGGGTGTACACGTGGTGACCGTGAACGACTATTTGGCTCGCCGTGACTCGGAGTGGATGGGCCCAATGTATGAGTTCCATGGTCTTTCGGTAGATTGTATCGACAAGCACCAACCAAACTCGGAGTCGCGCCGCAAGGCATACTTGGCAGATATCACATTCGGAACCAACAACGAGTACGGTTTCGACTACTTGCGTGATAACATGGCCTCTTCTCCAAAGGATTTGGTACAGCGTAAGCACCACTTCGCTATTGTCGATGAGGTCGATTCTGTATTGATTGACGATGCACGTACTCCATTGATCATCTCTGGTCCTGTGCCAAAGGGTGATGATCAGCTCTTTGAGCAGTATCGACCTTCGATCGAGCACCTCTATAACTTGCAGAAGAACATGGTGACAGCGCTTGTGGCTGAGTCTCGCCGACTCTTCAACGAGGGCAAGACAGACGAGGGAGGTGTATTGTTGTATCGCGCTCACAAGGGTTTGCCAAAGTATAAGCCAATCATCAAGTTCCTCTCGGAGCAGGGTATCAAGGTGCAGTTCCAAAAGACCGAGAATATCTACATGCAGGATAACAACCGCCGCATGCCTGAGATTACCGATGATTTGTACTTCGTGATTGATGAGAAGCTCAATTCGGTAGAGCTTACAGATAAGGGTCATGAGGCTCTCTCAAGATATTTCAACGAGGATAAGTTCTTCGTATTGCCAGATATCGGTAGCACAATCGCCGAGTTGGAGAAGAGCGAGTTGAGCGCTGAGGAGAAGGCTCAGAAGAAGGATGAGGTGATCAACGACTACTCTGTAAAGTCGGAGCGAGTACACACCGTAAACCAGCTCCTGAAGGCATATTCGATGTTCGAGAAGGATGTGGAGTATGTTGTAATGGATAACAAGGTGAAGATCGTGGATGAGCAGACAGGCCGTATCTTGGACGGCCGCCGCTACTCAGATGGTCTGCACCAGGCTATCGAGGCTAAGGAGCGTGTGAAGGTAGAGGCTGCGACTCAGACATTCGCTACTATCACATTGCAGAACTACTTCCGTATGTACCACAAGTTGGCAGGTATGACAGGTACTGCCGAGACTGAGTCTTCAGAGTTCTGGAACATCTACAAACTCGATGTTGTAGTAATTCCTACAAATAAGCCTATTGCTCGTAACGACCAAGACGATGTAATTTACAAGACCAAGCGCGAGAAGTACAACGCTGTAATTGCAGAGATTGAGCGACTTGTTGCAGAGGGTCGTCCAGTGCTTGTAGGTACAACATCGGTTGAGATTTCAGAGCTTTTGAGCCGCATGCTCAAGATTCGCGGTCTTAAGCACAATGTCCTCAATGCAAAACAGCATCAGCTTGAGGCTCAGATTGTTGCAGAGGCAGGTCGTCCAGGACAAATTACCATTGCAACTAACATGGCAGGTCGTGGTACAGATATTAAGCTCACAGAGGAGGTTAAAGCTGCTGGTGGTCTTGCCATTATCGGTACTGAGCGTCACGAGTCTCGTCGTGTCGATCGTCAGCTGCGAGGTCGAAGCGGTCGTCAGGGAGACCCAGGTTCAAGCCGTTTCTTTGTCTCTTTTGAGGACGATTTGCTGCGTCTTTTCGGCTCAGACCGTATTGCTGCTATGATGGACAAGATGGGTCTTCAGGATGGCGAGGCTATTGAGTCGGGTTTGATGTCTAAGACTGTTGAGCGTGCACAGAAGAAGGTTGAGGAGAACAACTTTGGTATCCGTAAGAGACTGCTTGAGTATGACGATGTTATGAACTCTCAGCGAGAAGTTATCTACACTCGTCGTCGCCACGCTCTGCATGGAGAGAGAATTGAGATTGACCTCAACAACCTGATGTACGACTACGCAGAGGCGTTTATGAACAACCACGAGGGAGATGACTTCGAGAACTTCAGCTTTGAGCTTATCCGCGAGGTTGGTATGCAGCCATCTTTCGACCAGGCTACATACGAGAAGGCAAAGCGTGCTGAGTTGGTAGAGTTGATTGTAGCAGACCTACAGGCACTCTACGCTCGCCGTGCAAAGGCTGTAGCAGATACTGTACGCCCTGTTATGACACAGATTTACGAGCAGCGTAAAGATAACCTTGAGGGCAATATGTACTTCCCTCTGACCAACGGTCACTTGGGCTACAATGTACCTGTAAATCTTCAGAAGTGTAAAGATACAGACGGAGCAGAGATTTTCCGCATGTTCTCTAAGATTGTAATGTTTACAATGATTGACGATGCTTGGAGAGAGCATCTAAGAGAGATGGATGACCTGCGTCAGAGTGTACAGAATGCATCATACGAGCAGAAGGACCCACTGCTTATCTACAAGTTTGAGTCTTTCGGTCTGTTCTCTAAGATGCTTGAGAAGATTAACCGCGATGTACTTGCTGTAATAAACAAGGCGTATGTTCCTGTGCAGCAGCAGAATCCAGAGGCTATACAGCAGGCTCGCCACAGCAAGGCAAAGGTTGATGTAAACAAGCTCCAAGCTTCTCGCATGGCAGCTGCATCGGCTGCAGGTCAGGCAGAGAAGAGCAAGCCAGCACCGATACATGTAGAGAAGAAGGTGGGCAGAAACGACCCTTGTCCATGCGGTAGCGGTAAGAAGTACAAACACTGTCACGGTAAATAGTATGGGCTACGCAGAGGAGAAGCAGCGACAGCTTGATATTCGCTATCTTAAGATGGCGCGCATCTGGGCAGAGAACTCATACTGCGTGCGCCGTCAGGTAGGTGCGCTTATTGTCAAGGATAAGATGATTATCTCTGACGGCTACAACGGTACCCCTTCGGGCTTTGAGAATATCTGCGAAGATGATATGGGGCAGACAAAGCCCTATGTTCTGCATGCAGAGGCAAATGCTATTACCAAGGTAGCTAAGAGTGCCAACAATTGCAATGGCGCAACGCTCTACATCACAGCCTCGCCATGTATTGAGTGTTCAAAGCTCATTATTCAGGCTGGAATCAAGAGGGTTGTCTATGGCGAAAAATATCGCTGTGAAGATGGTCTTGAGCTTCTCAAACGCGTCGGCATAGAGTGTTGTTTTATCGAAGTAAATTAGTATAAATCTGTACAATATTAAAAAAAGCTGCTTTAATTAGCAGCTTTTTTGCTTATATGGTAATATTTGAAGATTTTTTTATACCTTTGCTTGTAGACTTTACTTATTTTAACTTAGTTAACCCAATTAACAACCAATAAAACACACACTTGTCATGATTTCTATTCATGAATTGATTAAGAAGTACGCTTTTGAACGATTTGTAAATTCAAGCGTAATTGCAGCTATTGATGTACTAACATCACTTATCGCTGTCTTTATTACTATTACATGCGTTGACATTGCTGCGCCTGTATCAATCTCTATGGGCTATGTTCTGCAAGTTGCTGCTATCAATGTAGTTGCGACCGTTGTAGCTGTCTATCTGATGCATACCCACCGCATCATTATTAGGCACAGTTCTATAGGCGATATTTGGAAGTTAGGTGCCGCAACTCTTATCAAGGAGGCTATTTTAGTTGCAGGCGTAATTTGGCTTGTAGGCTTTCAGTCAAAGATGTTGCCACTGCTAATCCTCCTTGATGTACTGCTGACCTTCTCGCTGCTGGTTATTGTCAGAATCATGATGGTTGTGGTCTATGACTCTATCAAGCGCACTTTTATCTCAGACTCTCGTCG
>CAYTGT010000013.1:0-14721 GCA_964437405.1 uncultured Alistipes sp. | reverse complement strand
GAAAAATGAAAATTTGTTTTTGCCTATGAGGAAATTTGCCTAATTTTGAATTATAAACATTTTAAGTAACTTTTTATTGTGTTATTATGAAGAAGACGGCATTTTTGTTTTTGGGAGCGGTGGCCCTCTCTGCCGTAGCGGGCGGTGTCGCTGCAATTAGTGTAGATAGATTTTTTTCAAATCATAGCTCACAACACTCCATCTTTGCATCGGAGAATAGTGTTTCATGGGAAGATAACACCCCTAAGGCGGGTAATCACTTTACAGCATATCAGGCTGAACAGTATCCCGACTTAACCTATGCTGCCGAGAATGCGGTGAAGGCTGTGGTCAACATCGAGTCTATCCGAGAGGTGCAGTATGGTTCTCGTTCACGCGGCTATGATCCATTCTATGAGTTTTTCGGTATTCCATACGGAGGTGGCGGTTATGGCCAGCCTCAGACTCGCGAGCAGCGAGCAGGCGGTTCGGGTGTAATTATCTCGCCAGATGGATATATCGTGACCAATAACCATGTAATCGAGGAGGCAACGAAGCTCAAAGTGAAGCTCAATGATGGCCGCAGTTTCGAGGCTAAGTTGGTCGGTGCTGATCCTACCACAGATGTTGCGCTGATTAAGGTTGAGGCGGAGGATCTGCCAACACTCCCATTTGGTAATTCCGATGAGTTGCGTTTGGGTGAGTGGGTTTTGGCTATCGGATCTCCATTTGACTTGCAGTCAACCATTACAGCTGGTATCGTCAGTGCCAAGGCACGCCATTTGGGTGTGATCAACGAGGAGTTCCCTATCGAGTCATTCATCCAGACCGATGCGGCTGTAAATCCTGGTAATTCGGGTGGTGCGTTGGTTAACACTCGCGGCGAGTTGGTCGGTATCAATACAGTGATCAAATCTTCGACAGGTAGTTATATCGGTTATTCGTTTGCTGTGCCTGAGACTATCGTGCGTAAGGTTGTGATGGATCTAAAGGAGTATGGCGTTGCGCAGCGTGCGATGTTGGGTGTGAGCTATCGTGCTATTGATGAGACTTTCTTGGAGCAGATGGGTGAGGAACTTGGTATCAAGCAGACAGGAGGACTCTATGTAAATTCAGTCGTGGAGGGTAGTGCTGCTGAGGATGCAGGTTTGCGCAAGGGCGATATCATCACAGCGATTGATGGCGCAAAGACCAACGATGCTTCGATTTTGTCCGAGAAGATTGCTCAGAAGCGTCCAGGTGATAAGGTTACGATCTCTTATAAGCGTAATGATTCGGACAAGAAGGTTGAGGTGACGCTCAAGAACCGTGTTGGTAAGAGCGAGCCTGTGACTAAGGATACTACAAATCTTTCGGAGTCGTTGGGCGGTAAGTTCCAAGATGTGAGCCGTCAGATGTGCGAGAAGTTGGAAATTCGTGGTGGTGTGCAGGTTGTCAGTGTTAAGCGCGATGGATTGTTGGCTCGTTCGGGCGTGAAAGAGGGTTTTGTGATCACCTATATCAACGACCGCCCTGTGCTTTCGACCGCAGATTTCCAGCGCATTGGCGACAAGGTGGTATCAATTGATGGTGTATATCCTAACGGCCGCGCATTGCGTTATGTGATAGTTCAGGAGTAAACAAGGCTTCGTGTAATTTATAGATTTATTGGAATCTCCCTAATCCCCGAAAGGGATTAGGGAGATTTTTTTTCGCTATATTTGTATATATAGAATAATTTTTGTTAAATTTGTAGTGGATTGCGGAATACGCAATCTATACATAGGTGGCATTTAGGGCTATTGTTAAGTTAATAAAACGACCAAAATTTATTTAGCAAACAAACAATAGGCACATTAAATGCTCACGCCGTATGGCGTGGGTTGTGCTTGTTTGCGTGGGTACTTGGTCGTCCCTTTTAACTGAGCTGACCCACGTTTCTTCTTTTTAGGTTAAACGGTTGTCATCTGTTGATGTGTAATTAATGTTTAACCAATAAAATCATTGTTTATGAAGAAGGTATTTTTATTTAGTTTGGTGTCTCTTGTGTTTTTATCAAGTTGTGCATCTCAGTTCGCTATTATGTCTGGTGACGAAAATTTACAGGCATTAACAAAGGTCACAGATGGAGAACAACCATGTGTTACTCCGTTTGGAGGAGATAATGGAAAAGATCTATATTTTGCAGTAATGGAGGGTAATAAGTATTACAATATTTATAAAAAAGATAATCCATTCTCTTCCGCAATGTCTCAAAAAACGAGTGGCAAGAATTATAATTATTCTCCCGCATATTGTGCTGCAATAGATAAAATTGTTTTTAGATGTCAAAATGAAGGGAACTCTACTTCTGATATTTTTGTGATGCCTAATACAAAGGGTAAAACCTTGACGAAAATTACAGAGAGTTCAAATGCTTATGAGAATAATCCATGTTTTTCAAAAGATGGAAAGTTTGTTGTCTATGATAAGCAAACATATAAGACTACAGTAACGAGCGCTTCAAGTATTGGATATGTTCTGGGCTTGACTTCAGGGTTATTATCGTATACAATATATGAGAATAGCGAAATTTGGCTTAAAAATCTTGAAACAGGTGAGACTATTCTTCTCGGAAATGGGTATCAACCTACATTCTCCCCAGATGGGAATACCATTGCTTATGTGAAGTACGCCTCTGACACTAAGAGTTGTAATATTTGGACAATGTCTATAGATGGTGATAATCAAGTTCAGATTACAGATGCAAAAAAAGGCTTTGCATTTTATCCAAGATGGAGTCCAGATGGTAAAAACTTAGTTTTTCAAGCAACGAAAGAAGATAAAAAAGATGCTGATATATATGTCGTAGATGTAGATGGAAATAATTTGACACAGATCACAGTAAATAAGTCTCATGATGGAACTCCATATTGGACAACTGATGGTTACTTGTATTTTGTTTCAGATAGAGGTAACAAGAAAGGTAATTATCAGATATGGCGATTTAAAATGTAAATGAAATTAAAATTTAAAATAATTACCCCCGACTTCCTTTTGAAAGTCGGGGGTAATTGTGTTATGGAATAAATAGATCCTTACTCTGCTGGAGTATAAGTGAAGTGGTGGAACTTAGCAGCGTCATCACCTGTTGAACACAATGTTGGGCGCAATGAAACGAAATCTCCCAACTTATTGTGGTGCATATCCTTGATGTCGATACCCTCGCTAATCATCTCCCAATTCTTACCGTCAGCACTTGCAAGTATGTTCAACTTTGTACCGCCATTCTCAAGCTTAAGGTGCAATGAACGGCCAAACTTGTTAGGAATCTCCTCCTTCTCGGTGGCACTCTTATAGATAGTGAGCTTCTCGCCATTGCACATAATGCCTGTGTATGCCTTTGTGCTGTAATAAAGGATCATACCTGCCTCGTTGCCCCTCTTGCCGAGTGTGAGTTCAGTCTCAATAGTGTAACGATAGTTTGGTGCTACGGCAATCATCAAGTGTCCCTCGTGTGGAGCTGTGCCACGACCAGGCAGAACTGCTGCACCCTTCTTCAGAGTCGCAATCTTAGTGATGTTCTCTCTCCAACCTGCCCAATGCCATCCGAAACGCTCAGAGTCGAAAGAGTCAGAAATGTCGAGTTTGTTAGGCTTAGGCTGCGCGATCTCCATATCTTTAATCGTACGATACCAACCGCCCTTAGTCCACTCGATAGGCTCCATCAAAGTGTGGCGACCAATTGCATGAGCACCCTTGCGATAGGCGTGATATACGATCCACCACTGACCATTAGGGCCTTCAACAAGTGAACCGTGACCCTTCGACCACCACTCCTCGCTTGCTGAGTAGGTGTGAACGATAGGGTTGTATGGAGAGTTCTCCCATGGACCATAAATATCCTTAGCGCGAGCACAAACAGCCATGTGGCTTGTTGCAGGACCTGCCGTACCACCCATAGCCGAAGTTATGTAGTAGTAGCCGTTGTGATAGGTGAGCTTTGGTGACTCCAAGCAACCGCACTCAGTCTCCCACTCGTCTGGGTAGTCCCATCCGCTGTAAACATGCTTTGTTTCACCTGCGCGAGCCAAACCATCATCGGTAAGAGGTGTGACATTACCTACGTTTGTAAAGAGATAACGCTTACCCTCTGGCGTTACGATCAAACCTGGGTCAATACCGCCGATCTTTAGGTCAATAGGCTCACTCCAAGGGCCGTGCACATCTTTAGCTGTGATAACCCAGTTGGTGCCGTCAGATGGGAAGTAAATATAGTATGTGTCGCCTACTTTCTGGAAATCTGGTGCCCAAGCCGAGCCTGCCCAATCGGTAGCGGCATGTGCGATAGGCTCCCACTTCATCAAGTCACGTGAGTGCCAAATCAAAAAGCCTGGTTTATAGTAGTTAGGCGTGTGGGTCATGTAGTAATCCTCGCCATCCTTGACAATAGATGGGTCTGGGTAATCTCCTGGCATAAGGAGAATCTGTGCCGATGCGATTGTCGTAAATGCAAAGCACGCGAGCAATAATGTAATTAGTTTTCTCATAATGGTATAGTTGTTAGATTCTTCTGTCTCTTACTTTCTTGCCTCCTCGTTGTCTTTCTCCAACTTTTCGTCCTCTTCCCACTCAAACATCGGGAACTCTTTGCCGCCCGCAAGCGAGAAGCGGGTATATGTTATAGGCAGACCCCACTGCAAGAATTTGGTTTCGTAAGCGGTCTTGACCGAGAGGTCTGCATCGGCGAAGCCTGTGCCGTAGATGTCGTTGTTCGAGGCCTCGCAAGGCAATGAGAAATGGCGAACGACCTCGTTTGTGTAACCGTATAGGTGTTGAGAATCGGTCTTGAGATTAATCCAACCATCGGCGGCAAGGAACTGCGCATAATACTCCAAAAAGATTGGTGATGTTAGGCGTTTCTTTGCGCGGCGAGTCTTAAGCTGAGGATCGGGGAAGGTGATCCATATCTCGGCGATCTCACCCTCGGCAAAGAAGGAGTTGATGAACTCGATGCGGGTACGCAAGAATCCCACATTTTTCATTTGGTTTTCCGTTGCGGTCTTTGCTCCGCGCCACATGCGTGCACCTTTGATATCGACACCGATATAGTTGATGTCGGGGTTACGCTCTGCCAATGCGATGGTATATTCGCCCTTGCCACATCCCAACTCCAAGATGATAGGGTTGTCGTTGTGGAAGAAATCCTCATGCCAGCGCCCTTTCAAGGCGTGATCCTTATGAAATATATCCTCAAATTCAGGTTGTACCAAGCAACTGAATGTCAAATTTTCTGCAAATCTGCGTAGTTTGTCTTTTCCTCGTCCCACGTTATTTGGTTGATTTAAAGTTAATTCCAGCCGACTCAACGCCTATGATGGGGGTTGTCGGACGGAGTGTTACTATATACTCGCCTCGATGGCGTAAGCAGACATTACGGCGATAAGGCAGCTCGATCTCCATAGACTTTGCAACGCTACCTTGCCACTCGAAATCAATCGGGAATGTGACCTGCTCGCTATAACTCAACGAATCGGGTGTCAAAGTCGTGATCTCAAGCGCCAATTGTTTGGCCTTAAAAGTGTGACATACGCGCAACATGACGGAGAGGTTTTCGCGCTCCGAACTGTCGCTTTGGGCCTTGTCGTTCATGTAGTGGATGGTGATGGCGTTATCCCAATTTGTGGTGCTGACATCCTC
The DNA here is from genome assembly GCA_964437405.1 of uncultured Alistipes sp. Classification (GTDB taxonomy): domain Bacteria; phylum Bacteroidota; class Bacteroidia; order Bacteroidales; family Rikenellaceae; genus Alistipes. Next base: position 9,084 of record CAYTGT010000013.1, on the reverse strand, counting down.
CATCACGACATGGTTTTTGTCGATACTGCACTGCCAAGTCGAGAGCGCAACCACTGTTACAACGATCAGTAGTGTGGCATACTTGATGAGTTTCATCGCTCTCTACTCCTCCTTTTTAGTCGCTGGGATTGGTTTTTGCCCCTCCTGCTTTGTGTAATTGCGGTTGCCACCTTCTCTGTTGCCGCCTTCTCTGCTGCCGCCTTCTCTGCTGCCGCCTTCTCTGCTGCCGCCTTCTCTGTTGCCGCCCTCACGAGCGCCTTTTTCTCGGTGGTTTTCGCGATTCCCGCCCTCGCGGTTACTTGCTTCGCGATTTCCACCTTCGCGGCGGCGATCATTATTGCGTCCCGAACGGAAATTGCGACCATTGTTGCGGCTCTCGCGTGGTTGCTGAGCCTCGCCATTCTGCTCTTTTTGCTTTACGTTATTTGCGGGCTGTGATGAAACACTCTCGTCTGTCGGCGTATTTGGAGCAGAGTTGTTATTCTGACCCCTGCGTTGGTCGCGGCGATTGTTGCGTGGCTGATCCGAGCGAGAATCTCTACCCTGACGAGCCTGTCTGTTCTCGCGGCCCTCTTTTGCCTCGCGCTGCTCCTTATTGCCCTCGTTGTTTTCACTCCTATTCTCCTCTGAACGAGCCTCTTCTGGGCGACCCTCACTCTTTTGTTGAGGACGTTGACGATTGCCCTTATTGCGATTTTTGCGGCGCTTATTCTGGTTATCGAAGCGAGTGATGCTATCCTCTTCTGTGCGGTAAGTTGGCTCCTCGACAGCTACAATTGAATCCTTGTCGATCAACGACTCAACCTTTTTGCCAGCACGATTCATTGCGATGATCTCACGGACACGAGAAGTAGGTATGGTAATCAGATTCGACATTGTTTCTTTGCTGCTACTGAACGACATGGTGTGAGCCAAGATGTCGGTCTTGACCAAATAATACTCACCATCCATCGCCTGCAATGGCTCGCGGAGTCGTGGCAGACTCTGACGTGCATCGGCATAGACATCATACTCATACATCAAGCAGCACTTGAGTTTAGAGCACTGTCCCGCCAACTTTTGTGGGTTAAGTGATATATCCTGCACACGTGCGGCGTTAGTCGTAACGCTCGAAAAACTTGAGATCCACGAAGCACAGCAAAGCTCTCTTCCGCAAGCTCCGATTCCGCCGATACGGCCAGCCTCCTGACGTGCTCCGATCTGCTTCATCTCGATGCGGATGTGGAAACGATCAGCAAAGACCTTGATTAGTTCGCGGAAGTCGACACGACCCTCGGCAATGTAGTAGAAGATGGCCTTGATCTTGTCTCCTTGATACTCCACATCTCCGATCTTCATATCAAGTCCCATCTCGGCGGCAATCTGTCGCGATTGGATCATTGTGTCGTGCTCCAACGCGATAGCCTCCTGCCAGCGCTCGATGTCGTATGGCTTGGCCTTACGGTAGATCTTTTTGTACTCGCCGTTGAACGGAGTGAAGCCTGTGCGGCGAATCTGCTTAGCCACCATGTCGCCTGTGAGCGAGACGATGCCTATGTCGTGACCCGGAGATGCCTCCACTGCGACAATATCACCACGCTTGAGTGGCAGGTTGTTGACATTCTTGTAGTATGAACGGCGGGTATTTTTGAAGCGTACCTCAAAAATATCTGTCGGAATGTTATCGGGATACTCCTCCAACCATGGTGTTTCGTGCAACTTGAAGCAGCCCTCTACTGGCTCTACCAATAGATCTGCTCCACAGTCACAAACAGTGAAACCACGCCCTGGTTCTGGTATATGTTTTTTAGAACAAAAGTGATTGCAACTCATTGTATATATAAAATTTTGGTAAAGATATGAAAAATATTTTAAACCGCCTATACTACACGCCGAATTATATCGTTTGGATTGTGTGATGTGTGCCAATTCACTTTAGATGTTATTTGTTCCTAAATAGACCAATTGCAGCGTACTGTCGCCAATCCCCAAAATAGAGGTTTTGTATATATAACATTGGATTTGGTCATAAAGTATACTAAATGCTCAAAATAGAATAATGTTTTCTATATTTGCTGACACATAAGTGGAAAATAAAATAAAAATAGACTATGATACAGTATTTAGATTGGCTACCCCAAATCGAAAAGTTAGAGGGGGTATCAGGCATTGAAGGTGAGATGGCGATTTTCCAGATTTCTGACCTAAAAGACCATTTTAACTTCACCGAGGCGATGAAAAATCCGCATAAATTTAACTTCCATGTGATCTTCCATCACACCGCAGGACGTGTTAAATTTAAGTTGGATATGGTGGAGTATGATCTATCTAAGCCATACAATATTGCACGAATTATGAGTGGCCAGATTTTGATGCTTGAGCAGATGAGTGACGATTTTGACGGTGTGATGGTGATCATATCCAATAGCTTTGCCGAGGGATTGTTGGTCTATATGGATAAGTCATTGCCGCTCAATGTTTCGTTGCGAAGTAATAGTGTAAAGCATCTCTCAGAGTCTGGCAAGGAACTCCCTGTGATGTTCCTTAAAGCGGTTCATCGTGTGCTTCAGGATCACGAAAATCCATTCCGCCGTAAGGTGTTGGAGCATGTTATCATGGCTATTTTCTATAGTTCTAACGAGGTGCGCAAACAGCTTGAAAATGAGAATAGTAGCATCTATTCAAGTGCTGAGGTAATCTCGAAGGAGTTTTTGAAGTTGGTAAAGGAGAATTTCCGTTCCGAGCGACAACTCAAATTCTACTCCGACCGCTTGTGTATTACGCCACGTTATCTCTCACGTGTGGTGAAGGAGTCGACAGGCTTTTCGGCTGCTGATTGGATCGAGCGACATGTGGTTTTGGAGGCTCGAGCATTGCTTAAATCGACAAATATGACTATACAACAGATTAGTGATAATCTGAACTTCCCATCGCAGACATTCTTTGGCAAATACTTCAAACGCCGAGTAGGAATGTCTCCCAAGAGCTATCGCCGCGAAGGGTGATTCTGAATGAGAGCGAAACAATCTGTATTGGCATTTTTCATGTATACATTTTGAAGATGGAGATATATCCTACATTCATCTGTACACCGAGTTTCAACGTCTCATTACATACATAGATATCCGTTGCATATTAGACGAACTACCAACAAATGAATTATTTCGCAGTTTCATGCCTTATTCTCGTAAGTTATTCGTATTTTTGTCAACCGAGGATCGGAAACGGAGTATAACCTAAATAAATAATATAAGTTATGAAATGTATTTTTTTGAGAGTAGTTGCAACATTTGTAGCAGTTGTGATTAGTGTGGGAGTTTATGCTCAGGGTGAAGTGGAGGATTATAAGCGAGCTTTCTCTGCGCCTGAGCGTTTTGCATGGAGCAAGGTGACAGGGACAGTGAGCGAGATCACATGGGCTCCAAGCGGCAATAAATTATATTATAAGGTACATGAAAAGGATGGCGACAAATATGTTGTTGTCGATCCTGCGACAAAGAGCAAGAGTCATTATGCGACCTTGAAGGAGGCGCGTGCTGCATTGGGAATCCCTGAACCAGAGGAGCAGCGCGGTCAGTATCGTGGGCCATATCGTCAGCAGAAGCATTGGATGGTAACTGATCCTGAGAATGAGGGACAACCTGTAAGAAGTCCAGATGGTAAGATGGAGGCCTATGTGAAGAATTACAATATCTATGTGCGTGATTTGGAGAGCCGCAAGGAGCGTCAGCTCACCATTGATGGCGGAATGGGCTTCTACTATTCGGTATATATGCGTTGGTCGGAGGATGGTAGCCGTTTGGCGTGCAGCAAGTTGCGCCGTGCCGAGAAACATTATGTCAGTTTCGTGGAGTCCTCGCCACGGGATCAGCTACAGCCAAAGTTGCACACGATGGAGTATTGCAAGCCTGGTGATGATTTAGATTATCGTGAGCCACGCATTGTGGATGTTGCCACAGGTAAATTGTATGAGCCAGACAAGTCGCTATATTCGCATCAATACAATTTAGGACACCCTTATTGGATGGGCGGCAATGATAAAATCTATTTCGAGTATAACGAGCGCGGTCACAAAGTTTATCGCCTTTTGGAGTACGCTGTTTCGACAGGTATGACACGCCCGATTGTGGAGGAACGTAGCGAAAAGTTTGTCAACTACAGCCGTATCTATCGCCGATTTATCAATGGTGGTAAGGAGCTTTTGTGGACAAGCGAGCGAGATAATCACAACCATATCTATCTCTATGACGTTGAGAAGGCTGAAGTGAAATGCCAAATCACCAAAGGCGAATGGTATGTGCGTGAGATTGTCAACGTAGATGAGCAGAATCGTCAGATAACATTCCGTGCAAGTGGTATGAATCGTAAGGAGGATCCATATCTACAGCACTACTATCGCATTGATATGGATGGCAAGAATCTTGTTGCTTTGACTCCAGAGGAGGGCGAGCATACGGCACGATTCTCGCCTGATAGGAAGATGTTGGTTGATACCTACTCAAAGGCCGATATGGAGCCTCGTGTGGAGCTTCGTGACGCCCAAACGGGTAAATTGATCATGAAGTTGGAGCAGGCCGATGCTTCAGCACTCAAGGCTGAGGGTTGGCAGCAGCCAGAGATCTTTGCAGCGCCAGGACGTGATGGCAAGACCTTGATGTGGGGATTGATTCAGCGTCCATCGAATTTTGACCCTAAGAAGAAATATCCTGTCATCGAGTATATCTATTCAGGCCCAGGTAGTGCATACGTGCCAAAGGAGTTTAAGAGCCTGAATTGGGATATGATGCCGCTTGCGGAGTTGGGATTTATCGTGGTACAGTTGGATGCTATGGGTACTTCGTTCCGCTCAAAGGAGTTTGAAGAGGTATGTTATAAAAATCTCAAGGATGCAGGTCTTCCAGATCGTATCGAGTGGATCAAAGCAGCGGCAAAGAAGTATCCTTACATGGATATCGAGAATGTAGGAATCTACGGTTGCTCGGCTGGAGGTCAGGAGAGTACTGCTGCTGTGTTACAATATCCTGAGTTCTACAAGGCTGCATATAGCGCCTGCGGATGCCACGACAATCGTATGGATAAGATCTGGTGGAATGAGCAGTGGATGGGTTATCCGATTGATGAGTCATACGCCGAGAGCAGTAATGTCGAGATGGCTCACAAGCTCTCACGACCATTGATGTTGGTTGTGGGTGAGATGGACGACAATGTCGACCCAGCAAGCACAATGCAGTTGGCAAATGCCTTGATCAAAGCGGGAAAGGATTTCGAGTTGGTTGTTTTGCCTGGCGAGCGTCACACCATGGGCGGCAGCTATGGTGAACATAAACGATACGATTTCTTCGTAAAGAATCTGATGCACAAGTTTACTCCAAAATGGAGCGATGTGAAGAAATAACGCTATCATACAAGTGATTTTAAGAGTGTGGAGTTGTCCCAAATAGTTGTGGGTAGCTCCACACTTTTTTTTAACATCTAAGTCGATCGTAAATTCCTCGTGTTTCGGGATAATAAAATATGTGGAAGATGCGTTTAGAGCAGTAAAACAATAAATTGTTTTTAAAATCGCCTGCCCGTAGGATATAGAGTATCATATTTTTTACTATTTTTGTGTGACAGCTTATTTATGCCGATGAAACGTACCAACACCTTCATATATCTCTTATTGCTCGTTTTGACTGGTCTGATGGTCAGCTCTTGCAGCCACGACATCAAGGTCAACATCGAGGGTCGCTTGACGGACAATGCCGCAAGTGAGGTCTATCTCATTGTGCAACATATCGAGGCTGATACAATCTCATCTGCTACGGTGGCTACCGACAACACCTTCACACTTAAAGGTAACGTCAAAGAGCCTACCACCGCCTTTATCTGCGATGACAACGGTAATGCTTTAGCTGTATTCTTGACCGAGAATACCCCTCTGAAACTCACTCCGCAACACCCTTCGGGTTACATCGCTGAGGGAGGTCCTATAAACGACAAATACAATCTCATTCTCAAACGAATATCGGCATTAGCCGAGCAGGCCGTCAACATCGACTTTAGCGAGGAGACAGCTCAAGAGGCTTACGAATCCATCGCGTTTAAGTATAACGATGCAATCTCAACGGCTATCAGCGATAATCTTGACAACATCATCGGAGTGGAGCTCTTCCTCTCGCATGAGGTGCGTGGCATGACGGCCGAGGATATGCGTGTGCGATTCGGGCAATTTTCCGAAAAGATGCAAAGTCTAAAGGTGATGCAGGACTTTGAAAAGTATATCTCAATATTTGAGCGGATTGAGATCGGCAAGCACTTTTTGGATGCTGAAGCAGAGAGCCTTTCTGGTGAAGTGGTACATTTCAAGGAGGTTTGCGGCCGAGGTAAGTGGGTATTGATAGATTTTTGGGCAACATGGTGTGAGCCATGTTTAGAGCAGATGCCGAGCCTGAAAAATCTTTACGAAAAGTATGCTCTACAAGGGTTCGAGACTCTTGCCGTATCGCTCGACAAAGAGCCAGACCGCTGGAAGGCTTACATTGCACAGAACGGATTACTGTGGAATAATGTCATTGATTTAGGCGAAAAGAAACTCTCGCCCTCAAAAGTCTATGGTTTGCAGACCATACCTACCAATCTTTTAATCTCGCCTGAGGGAAAGATCGTGGCACGTGACCTAAGCCCCGAGGCATTGGAGCATGAGTTGGAACATATTTTCCACACCCACGAGGAGTAACTTTAGGGATGTAAAGTATATTTGTAGCCCCACTCTCCCCGAAAGACAAAAACTAACAACCATAACTTATACCCATGAAACGAACTTTACTTACTCTACTGCTTCTGATAGGAGCAACATTCTCGCTTTGTGCCCAGCAAATATCGTTGAGTAATGGTATCGTCAAGCGCGACATCGACATCTCTAACGGGCATATCATGACAACAAATTATGCCCTGCACGCCGACAACCACAATTTCACTCGCGGCAACTCACATGAATTTTCATTTTTAGCCAACGACAAGTTCTATTCTGGTCGAAGCCAGTGGTGTGACATCGCGAGCCGAGAGCTAACCTCACCCGATGGCGGCAAGGGAATAGCTCTGACGTTCACCGATATGGACAAGCAAATGAGCGTAGAGCTGACGTACATGACCTACCCAGATATACCTCTTGTACGCAAGAATTTGAAGATTGAAAACTTGAGCGATAAAGATCTGAAGTTGGAGGGAGTCTGTGTCGAGAACTTCACATTAGCACTTGACCCCATTGAATCATGGGTTATGCGCCGTTATGCACGCTACAAAGCATTGGGAGCATACGAAGGCGATTGGGATGATCCGTTAATTGTAGTACACGACAATCGCCACAGCAGAGGTATGGCTATCGGAAATGAGGCTATTGGAGTTTTGAAACGTACAACAGTATTCGCCGATGGAGTGACCATGACAGCAGGTCTTACTCATCCCGAACACAACTACCCATTCCGCCGTTGGCTTAAGAAGGGTCAGAGTTGGGAGAGTCCTGCTATGTTTACCGCTGTGTATAATGGGACACGTGACCCAAATTTGGTAGTCAACACCTCAGTGCAGGATTATGTGCGCCGCCACATGGGTGTGCGCATCGAGCAACTGAAGAAAAAGCCGATGTTTGTCTACAACACATGGGTTCCTTTCACCCGCAACATAAACGAGGGCCTAATCTACGAACTTGCCAAAGCAGCGGCAGAGTGTGGTGTGGAGGAGTTTGTGATTGATGATGGCTGGCAGATAAATATCGACTCTCCTGAGGGTCATCCACATTTCAGAGGCGATTGGACAATTGACAAAAAGAAATTCCCCAATGGATTGAAGCCCGTATTTGACTATATCAAGCAACTCGGCATGAAGCCAGGATTATGGATTAGCCTTGCGGCAGCCGACATCTCATCAAAGCCATATCAGCAACATCCTGAGTGGTTCATCAAGGGCGCAGATGGGAAGATTACAGATCTGCATAACCCTTATAATACGGAATGGCGTACAGCTTGTATGGGTACTGATTGGTATGACTATATTAGAGATACTATTCTTGGATTATGTCGTGATTACGGATTGGCCTATGTAAAGTTGGATTTGGCGATTCTGACGAGTGCTTATGTATACGACACGAAACATACAGGATGTTATGCAACCGACCACCCGCACCATCGCGATAGAGCCGAGTCATTCGATGTGATCTATACCCGTTGTATGCAGCTCTTTGATGAGCTTCACCGCGAGGCTCCCGATCTGTTTATCGACTGCACATTTGAGACTGCTGGTAAACTTCAGTTGATGGATTACGGTATCTCGAAACATGCCGAAGGAAATTGGCTGTCAAATGTACAAAATAGCATTCCATTGGGCAGTTTACGTATCCGAGAACTTGCATGGGGACGTACTCCTGCCTTGCCTGCAACATCGCTCGTTATCGGCAATCTCTTCATGGATGATAAGCAAAACATGATAAACATGAAATCTTTGGCAGGAACGCTCCCTATAATGCTGAGCGACCCTCGCAAACTCTCAACCGAGGAGCGAGCCGAATATAAGGCATGGGCCGATTGGTTGAAGGGGCTTGAGGCACGTCATGGATATATGTCGTTCCGACAAGATGTACCAGGCTTCGGCGAGCCAAAAGAGGGATCGTGGGATGCCTTCTGCCGAATCAACACCGACACTCGCAGCGGCGGTCTTGTGGGAGTTTTCAATCAGGGATCATACGAAAAGAGCCGAATGGTGACTATTCCGTATCTCGACCCTGCCCGAACTTATGAAATCAAACAAGGCCCTAACGGGAAAACCATCGCAATCCTCACAGGCCGACAGCTCAAGGAGCGTGGTTTCAGCGTCACACTAAATGATATGTATGACGGCGAATTGTTCGAGATTGTGGCGCAATAACGAACATTTCACCCGATTCTATAGGTTGTCCGAGAGCCTTTTCATTCGATTGTAGGCTACTACGGACAACCTTTTTTATTATACAGCTTTACTACACAACGCCGCCCAACAAGCTACAGCTGCCATTACAAGGAAAATTATCTCAAAAAATCTTTTAGTCATAAACATTTGATTAACATGCTTTTATAATAAAGACATGAAAAA
>CAYTGT010000012.1:0-15052 GCA_964437405.1 uncultured Alistipes sp. | reverse complement strand
GAGTGGGGTTACTCAAACAAGGTTCTTGACCTTATCTCAGTTATGAAGGCTTACAACAAGTAATCCTGAGTAAATAGATAAAACGCAAAGAGTCGTCCAACAAGCTTTGGGCGACTCTTTTTATGATTAAAGATTTCCTCTAACAAAAACCTTTATTGGATTTGCAATACGCTCCTTTTTTTCGTTTTTGATTAACTCTGCGGCAGTACGCCCCATAAGTCTAAAATCGGTAGTAAGAGTTGTGATTCCCCCTAACAATACCTCTTTCAACGGTGTTTCATCGAGGCTCAACAAACCAATATCACGTCCTGCGACAAAACCCCTATTAGACATATTATTTATTATCATTGCCAAATCGCGCTCCGACACAGCCATATAACAATGGCCTTGTTCTATATTTTCCATCTCAAATCCTGGTTCAACATATATAGGGATATGAAACTCTCCCGCAAAACGATAGGCTCCTTCCAAATAACCATTGGGCATATATTGAAACTTATCGTTGTAGACAATATGCAGAGCTTTATATTTACACAATTTCTCTCGGATACTCTTTAATCCCTCATAGGCATCAACACGAAAATTTTGATATACTGCGGCGCAGTTTCGCTGATAACCATCGGGGAAAGCGTCTAACAACAATAATTTATCGGCAGGCAACTTATTCAATATCTCCGTAACATCCTCATTGAAATGAGGTATGACCACATAGTAATCAAATTGCCCCATTGCCTTAGAAATTAAGGTATCAAATAGCTTTCTATCATAATAGTGAAATGCTGTACGGATTTCATACCTATCCCCCAAGTTATCAATTAATGAACGGTATAGGGTCTCTTTGTACTGATTCATCGCATCAAACAGAACATAAACCTTCTGACGATCTCTTTTTGGTCTGAGACTTACAAAGAAGCCTTTACCTGGAACTGAGGTAACCATCAAACGGCGTTGCAATAATTTATACGCTGAAATGAGAGTGTCTCGCGACACGCCGTAGACTTTATACGCCTCATTAACAGATAGTAGCGGAGTTCCCGAAGGTATCTCCCCACTAAGAATCTGATCAGCGATATAATTTGCCAACTGATTATAGATAGGTTTTTGAGAGTATTCATCCTTAACAAAATTCTTTTTCATATCATCCAACTTTAAAATATATATACCCACCGTTATGTACCGTTATGGCATCAAAGTTAAATTTTATTATGCAAAAAAACAACGACTGAGGAAGAAATTTGATTTTTGATATTGGCATAGGACCTCTTATATTTTATATTTGTTTAAGAAAACAACATATTTTATTACTTAACCAAAAGATTTAGAGCTATGATTAGAACTTTATTAGCTGCTATTTTGTTGTTATTTATAACAGCGAACGCAAATGCTGCCCGATGGAATGCCGAGACAATAGACTGGAGCAAAAACCAAAATCCAAAAGTGGGAGATTGGGGATTCGATAGACCTGGATACCCAAAAGGCTTATATATTCATGGAGTAACAGTCAAAGAGGGGAAGAAGGTTAAAAATCCTGTAATCTATGACAACGATATATATGATGATGTTTTTGAGGATGAGTGGATGTATGCTATGGCGTCTCTTGGCGAGATGAACATAGCAGCTTTGATTGTTACTCCTGTATTGACCGACTTCTGGGTGTTCTACCATCCTGAGATGAAGGATTCAGCTTATGAGTCGCGCGACATTGCAATACGAAGCGGCATAGATGAGAAACGTCTTCCACCAATCACCGTTGGCACCGAGGCTGAGAGTGAAAAGTTGGCAGAAAAGAAGTTATCGGATGGTGCGCATCTGTATGTGAAAATCATAAATGAGCACTACCATAAGAATCCGAATCTGCCTATAATAATAAACATAGGTGGTCAGGGTGCTACATTAGCTTCGGCATACTGCATTGACCCTTCAATAGCCGAGAAATGTATCGTCTATTACACCGATATCAAGGTTTACAATGGTCACTATGAGTGGGCATCTAAGTTGATTGCAAAAAATTTCAGAGTTGTCAGCTGGGGCGATGATAATTGGTGGCAATATAAGAAGGAGCAAAACCAGTGGAATGTATTACCTCGACCAGAACATCCTCTTGCAAAGAATAATGATGAACATAGTGGCGAGTGGGCACTATTGACTCAGATGAAACAGCCAATGCTTGACCATATGGTTCATCAGTTCCGCCATCGCAGAGAGTACAGCAATGATGATGAAAGGATATATGCAGATGGCTATCATGATGGAGGACTTATCCACGCATGGCTGCCCAATATCTTCTCCGATGCCGAGTTGCGTGAGGTCAGAGGTGGCGAAGTATTACACATCACAAGTTTCACCCAAGAGAATGAAGCTGCGGTAAAGGAGTTGACAATGAAGATTTTACTCAATCCTAAAGCATATAAATCAAGAAAATAGATTATCTTTACAACAATAAAATCACCATTTCCTATGAAACAACTTATTTTATCACTTATCGCATCGATCCTCTTTGCATTGTCGGCAGGAGCGCAGGAGTCTATGCGATTGGAGGTTTCAGAGGATGGACACTCTTTGCAGTATGCTAATGGCACACCTTTCTTCTACATGGCCGACACAGCGTGGGAGTTGATACATCGCCTCGACAGAGAGGAGGTCGCTACATATCTCAAACTTCGCAAAGATCAAGGTTACAACGTAATTCAGACCGTCATTCTCTCAGAGTTTGATGGACTGAACACGCCCAACGCTTATGGAGACAAACCTTTCAGCGGATCGCATCCTAAATCATTAGCTATCAAAGAGGGTGAGCAAAATGATTATTGGGATCATGTTGAGTATATCCTGAATCGAGCCACTACGATGGGACTTTACGTGGGATTACTACCAACTTGGGGCCATTTTTGGAATGATGACAGTTCGTTTTTCGATAAGCAGAGCGCAGCCGAGTATGGTCGTTATTTAGCCACACGATATAGTAAATATAACGTAATCTGGATTTTGGGCGGTGATCGCAACCCTAAAGATCGTTCAAAACAGGAGATTATACGCTCGATGGCTGACGCAATACGAAGCATTGATCGCCACAACCTGATCACATACCACCCCGCAGGTTGGCAAAGTTCAGCCACATGGTTTCACAACGACAGGTGGCTCGATTTCAACTCACGACAGAGCGGCCATCAGAAGGAGTATAAATCACATATCAAGACTTACGAAAACTATCTTCTATCACCAGCCAAACCTGTTGCAGACATCGAGCCACTCTACGAGGTTACACTCAAGGAGTATGATGCTACGGCTGGAGGTTACTCTACTGCCGCTAATGCTCGCCGTTCGATCTATTGGGCAGCCTTCTACGGAGCTTGTGGAGTTGCCTATGGCCACAACTCTGTATGGCAGATGTATGATCCTAAAAATGGCTTCGCACCAAAGTATAATCCAACGGCCACATGGCTTGAGACGATTAAGAGTGGCGCTGGGGCTGAGATTCCTCGCCTGAAGGATCTGCTCTACTCGCGCCCATTCTTTTCGCGCCGACCAGCGCCAGAGTTGCTTGTTAAAGAGGGCGAGGATGTCCCTGGAGAGGGAATACATCACATCGCAGCATTGATAGATAGCGAAGGAAGCTATGCTATGGTGTATAATCCAGGAGGGCGTAGCTTCTCTCTTAAGGGAGAGATGTTGAAAGCCCGAAAACTCACAGCATGGTGGTTTGATCCTCAAACGGGAGAGGTTACAAAAATTGGAAAGATAAAAAACGATGGGCAGAACTTGAGATTCACCCCACCGACACACAATGTAATAAAGGATTGGGTACTTGTGGTGGATGATGCCTCAAAGCGCTACCCTACTCCAGCCAAAATTGACAAATAGCAAACAAGAATACTATGAAACGACTTATTTTCTCACTATTCGCTGCGACACTGCTCTCTTTGTCGGCAGGAGCGCAGAACCTTCAAGAGTTGAAGGTATCGGAGAATGGGCATTTCTTACAGAACGCTGACGGTACGCCGTTTTTCTATTTGGGAGATACGGCTTGGGAGCTGTTCCACCGCCTCAACCGCGAGCAGGCCGACCTATATTTGCAGGATCGCGCCGAAAAGGGTTACAACGTGATTCAAGCTGTGGCATTGGCCGAGTTGGATGGAGTGGATGTAGATAACGCTTACGGACATAAGCCTCTTGTAAATCGCAATCCCGCACAACCTGCAACCACTGAGGGCGAGCAAAACGACTATTGGGATCATGTGGATTATATAGTCAGCAAGGCCAACTCTTTGGGAATGTATATCGGATTACTTCCTACTTGGGGTCGTTATTGGAATGACGGCAACCCCATCTTCACACCTCAGAATGCCGAGGCGTATGGTCGTTGGATCGCCGAGCGCTATCACACAAAGAAGGTGATTTGGATTTTGGGCGGAGATCGTAACCCCGACAATGGTCACAAACAAGCCATAATCCGAGCAATGGCAAAGGGTATTCGCGCGGTCGATACGGTAAATCTTATCACGTTCCACCCTACTGGATGGCAGACATCATCAACATGGTTCCATAACGATGAGTGGCTCACATTCAACGGTCGCCAGAGCGGCCACAACCAACGTTTCGACTCAAATGCTAAAATTTTGGAGGACTTCCGCCGCAGCCCCACAAAGCCAATCATTGAGCTTGAGCCGCTGTATGAGGATCACCCATTAGAATTTAACCCCGACAATGAGGGACACTCCACAGCTTGGGATGTGCGCCGCACACTCTATTGGTCGGTCTTTTATGGCTCGGCAGGCGTAACATACGGACATCACTCGGTTTGGCAGATGTATGACGAAGGCAGAGGTCCGATAAACCGCCCACTGATGCCGTGGCACAAGGCTATTGAGCAACCTGCAGCTGAACAAGCACAACATCTTAAGAATCTGATGCTCTCGCGTCCATACTTCACACGCCGCCCAGCACCCGACTTTATCACTCAGAAAGAGAACTACTCCGAGATGCCTGGTAAGGGTCGCTACCACTTTGCAGCGACTATTGACACCGAAGGAAATTATGCGATGGTATACGCCCCCATCGGCAGAGAATTTCAAGTCAAGGGCGAATTGCTCAAGCGAGGTACGCTTATGGCTTGGTGGTACAACCCTCGTACGGGTAAGGCCCAGAAGATTGGCAAGATCGAGAACAACGGCTCGCCACTATCATTCACTCCTCCTATGCTCAACGAGGCATTGGATTGGGTTTTGGTATTGGATAATGCAATGTGTCATTTCAAAGCTCCAGCTAAGAGGTAGATTGCAATAGAAAAAGGGTGTCGCAACAAAATTAGTTGTGACACCCTTTCTCATGCTGTGAAATTACTACTTACCCAGCGGAAGTTTTAATTCGATCGAAGCCCCCGACCACTGATTTATTTTGTGCTTGACATTATAGATCGTCTCGGCTCCCATCTGAACCTTCACACTCATGTCAAACGATTTGCAGTCAGCTACATCGCGATCTCGTGGCAAGGTATGAGGAATTACATAGACATAGGCAACTATCGAAGAGGCTGAAACTGTCGTAAGTTTCAAATCGCGTTTCGCAGGCAGATCATCAGGTTGCGAAGCAAAATTTGCTCCAACCTCGGCAACAAAACTTTCGGCCTTGATAAAATCAATGCGCTCGCCCTCGCTGTCAAAGGCTGCACACATAGCAGAGAGATTGTATCGCCACAACTCGCCGTAACTGCTCTTTATCTGAATAGTAAATTTTGCTTCCATCGCCAAAAAAACTCTATTTTTCAGAATCTAAAACCAGATTCTCGCACTACAAAAATAGTAATAATTTGCACAAATAATTAATTATTTGTAAATTTGCCTGCTATTTGTACCAAGATGGAGGTTAGCAAACGATACTCAATCGCATATAAAGGGCTGAAAAACAGCACATTCGACTACCATTTCGTGGTCGACAATGCTCTTTTTGAGTTCTATGAGAGTCAGGAAATTCATGGCGGAAATTGCGATGTAGAGGTCACAATGGCAAAAAGTGATCGCCAATTAGACCTTGATTTTGTAATTTCGGGCGAAGTGACTTGCGAATGTGATCGTTGCTTGGAAGATTGCCAGATCCCAATCGACTACGAAGGTCATTTGGTTGTGCGCCTGAGTGAAGAGCAGGGAGAGTACGATGGCGAAGTGATGTGGCTCAATCCTGCGGAGAATGAGTTAGACCTCACACAATACATTTATGAAAGCATAGTTCTTTCGTTGCCTTACCAGAGAGTTCATCCCGAAGGTGAATGCAACCCCGATATGCTGGCTCGTTTCTCTTTTGCTAAGAGTGAAGATATCGAAGCATTGGAGAGAAAGTCCCACAAACAAGAGAATCATGGCATAGACGAGGCTGACTTCAATAAGTTGGCAGCATTGAAGGCTCAAATGGAGCAGGGCGAATAAAGAATAATTTGAGATAGAAACAAACGATAACTTAAAATTTATATTGTAAAATGGCACATCCAAAACACAAAGTCTCGTCTACAAGACGTGACAAGAGAAGAACTCATTACAAGGCTGTAGTTCCAACTGTTGTTACTTGCTCAAACTGCGGTGCTTCAGTACTTTATCACCGTGTATGCCCTGAGTGCGGTTTCTACCGTGGCAAGTTGGCTATCGAGAAGAAGGCTGAGTAAGGAACTGATTTTAGGGAGGGTGCCAACTTCTAAAGGTTGACACCCTCTACTTTTTAAGACTCTGAGAGAGGCTACTCCATAAGAACACCTCTCACAAGGCTGAGTTCTGAATTTGCGGACTCGTTTTATTAACCGATCAAATAATAACCCAAATATGTTAAAAATCGGTATTGATGCCATGGGTGGTGATTTCGCCCCCGATGTAGTGGTAGAAGGAGCCGTTAAGGCTTTGAAGATCATCAATAAGGATAGTCAAATTGTCCTTTTTGGTGATGAAAAACGAATCAAGGAACTGCTCAAAAAACATAACTGCACTTCTGACCAGATTCAGATTGTAGCAACAACCGAGGTTATCGAGATGGGCGATCACCCCGCTAAGGCTTTTGCTTCAAAGAAGGATTCAAGCATGACCGTTGGATTCAACTATTTGAAGGAGGGTAAAATTGATGGCTTCGCCAGCGCAGGATCGACAGGCGCGATGATGGTGGGTTGTCAGATGGTGATCAAGACCATCAAGGGTGTTATCCGCCCTGTGATTTCGACATTGATGCCTATCGTGATGAACCGCCGAGGTCTGTTGTTGGATGTAGGATTGAATGTTGACGCCAAACCAGAGGTATTGGCTCAGTATGGACTTTTGGGCTCGATCTACGCTAAGCATGTGCTTCAGATCGAGAACCCACGAATCGCCCTTCTGAACATCGGCGAAGAGGAGGGTAAGGGCAATGCTCAGGCAAAGGCCACTTACGACCTGCTGAAAGAGCAGAAGGATATCAACTTTGTAGGTAACTGCGAGTCATCGTACATCTTCACAGGTAAGTATTGCGATGTTGTGATCGCTGACGGTTTTGTCGGTAATGTTATCTTGAAGATGGCAGAGGCAATGTACCGTATCAACAGCCGACTCACACCATTCAAGCCTTGGCTTTTGAATCTGTTGCGTCCTGTTTTGGAGCCTATTTGCCCAAAATTGTATTGGCATAGCAACTTCTGGAACGCAATGAACTACGAGAGCGTGGGCGGAACAATCGTTATCGGAGTCAATGCTCCTGTAATGATCGGTCACGGTGGTTCTTCAGCAAAGGCTATATGCTCGATGATCAAGACAATGGAGCGAAACATCGAGTCGAAAGTAACAGAGAAGATCCAAGAGGCTTTCAAGGATATTGAGCCGAACGTAGAGGCATAATCCTAAGCCAGACAGAGCAAAAAAGTGAAATAAGATAGAGTTGTCCACATTAAATGTTGGGCAACTCTATTTGTTTTAAGATGTCACCGATTGTAACCCAATCAGCACTAAAACACCTTACGAACGGTAGCAAAATAAAATTCAACTAACCTCTTATTAGTTATTTATATAAAATAGTATTATCTTTGCCTTTGTAGGTAAATACTCAAATGATGATTTTTTCTAAGAAAGCAATATTTATTGCGACACTCGCGATATTGGCGACTATCATTGCAATCGACAGCGCCTCGGCTCAGACTCGTCAAACTAAGGAGGAGTATATCCTCAAGTATAAACATATCGCCATCGACCACATGGAGCGTTACGGCATCCCTGCAAGTATCACGTTGGCACAAGGAATACTTGAATCCGACAGCGGTAATAGTAACCTCGCACGTAAATCGAATAACCATTTTGGAATCAAATGTAAGAAGAATTGGAAAGGCGATCGTGTCTACCACACTGATGATGCTCCCGATGAGTGCTTCCGTAAATATGACAGTGTAGAGGAGTCATATCAGGATCATGCCGACTTTTTGGATCAGTCACCTCGCTACGATAGTCTTTTTGCATACTCTGCAACCGATTATCGCCGTTGGGCTAAAGGTCTGAAGGCGGCTGGTTACGCCACAGCGCCCGATTATGCTCAACGCTTGATCAAACTCATCGAGGATAATAATCTCTATCTCTTCGATGAAGAGAATGGCGAGAAGCTCTATGCCGAGCATCAGAAGGCCGAGAGCAATATCACACACGACTTCTCGGCACAGAGCAGTGTTGAGATACCAACGCCTGTCGAGGGTCGCGTTGACCCAAACAACTACCGAGTGGCTGAGCGCACATACAACGGTTATAGCGTATATGTGAACAACAAAACCCATTACGTCATAGCTCGTGACGGTGACAAGTTCTCACGAATTGCATCGACTTTTGCCTTGACGGAGAAGACTTTGCGTAAGTATAACGAGATCAATCCTAAGAGTACGGCCGACCCAATCGAGGGAGAGGTGATCTACATCGAGCGCAAGCAGACTAAATGGTTGGGTAATGTGCGCCAACATACGGTGCGCAAGGGTGAAACGCTGACATCCATCGCGCAGGATTATGCTATCCGCGAGGCTAAGCTTAGAAGTCTGAATCGTCTACGCAAGGGAGCCGCACTCGAAATCGGACAAAATATCGTATTGAAATAACCACAAATCAGAAATATGGATAAATCTCTGTTACGCGAGAAAATTCTCGCCGCTATCATCAATAAGTCAACGCTCAAGCAGCATATCTTCGACAATACATTCTCTACATTCAACGAGGTAAAGGATGTGCTCTTTGAGATTGCTTCGGAGTTGGACGATGACTTGGATGGCAAACTCGACAAGCGAGTACGTATCGAATACCGCGACCGAGGTAAGTTTGAGGCGCAATTGCAGATCGCCAGCGACCTGTTGATCTTCCGAATGCACACCGACATTTTCGAGTTCGACAACGACCACGTCATTTGGCAGAACCCTTATGTGCAAGAGGAGCGCGACAACTCTTACTGCGGAGTGATCGACATCTACAACTTCCTATCAGATTCTTTCAAGTTCAACCGTAGCGCTGACGAGGGTTATCTGATTGGCCGTCTGTTCATCAACCGCGAGAAGAGCTTTTTCGTAGAGGGCAAACGTCAGGATTTGGTACGTCCGATGGACTTCGGCAAGGAGAAGATCACTCGCGAAGATATCATCGCAATTATGGAGTGTGCAATACACTATGCAATCAATTTCGATCCGTTGATGCCACCTTACGAGGTCAACAAGCGCGTGACCGTAGACCAATTCAATACCAAGATGGACAACTCGAAGTTCACAACAGGTAAGCGTTTGGGCTACGAGTACAATGTAGACGATATTTAATTTTAGGGCAGGCGAGTAATTTTAATAAAATATGATACGGATTTTTCTCAGATTTATATTTTTATTTATTACTCTCTGCGTTGCATTGTCATGCTCAGACTCAACACCTAAAGCGGTGAATGGGGTCTATAATGTACTTGATTTCGGGGCTAAGGGGGATGGTGTCAGCGATGATACAGCAGCGATCCAACGTGCCATAGATTACATTACGGAGCATAATGGCGGTACACTCTATTTCCCTATCGGGAAGTATAGCTTGGCAACCATACAAAGTGGCCGAAATGGGATGAAGGCACACATCTTCGTTCGCGATAAATTGCAAGCGACAGACTCAACCCTAAACACAATAATGCTAAGGCTCAAGGGTCAGAGTGCAATCAATACGCCATGCTCTTATGCCAACCACAGCAACTTAAAAGAGTATAAGGTGTGGGAGAATGGGAGTATATTGTGTTCAGATGTTTTAGGAGAAGTGCTACTCAATGGAGATGCAATACCCACCGCAATCCTGGCCGCTGAAGCTGGTGACAATGTCTATGGATTAAATACCACGAATGTACGGATTGAAGATCTTGCCTTTTGCGTAAAATCTGAGAAGGGTGGATTCCCACGCCTCTCTGGTGTAAATATGGCTCATGCGGCAAGTCTGTATGCCGACAACGTGTTGATCTACTCCTCTACGGCAAGCATACATCTCGCTTCGCCAACTCAGGCAGGACACTACTCGGCTGGATTCATCGGGCCACGAGTATGGTGTAATCCAGAGGAGAATTTTCAAAACGTATGTGTTAAAAGTGCCTTCAGATATGGGTTTATCTTCTCTGAGCATACTAACGGAAATAACCTCGTGGCATGGAATTGTGACAACGCTTACGCCTTTGCCTATATGGATCATCCAGCGTGGTTGGGGCGCATCAATGCTCAGAATTGCGCCAACATACTCACTTCGCTTGATGTCCCATTTGCGGCACATCGTGTAGGGCGCTCTTTCGTTCGAATAGAGCAGGTCGGATTGGAGACCAACGTGGGGCAAGAGCCAACCTATTGCAATTATAGGAATTTTGTTCTTGATGCCAACAATCAACTCTACGGCTCATACGAATATCACATCGTAAAGTCAAACGTGGGAGCCTATTATGGAGATTATAGGGAAATTGGCGGCGAGAATTTTGAGGGGACTCCACTTTGTAGATTAAATTAAATAAACTAAAAATACTATGAAAAAGAAACTAACCCTATTGGCTACAATAATTGCATTGTCCACAACAATGCTTTATGCTCAAAAGACTTACGAAGAGCTGAGCCAAATAACACGCCTAAATCGCGGCGTGTATGGATTATTGTCGATGCAGGACGGTGAGCACTACACCGTAAACAAGGGCGGTGCAGTCTTGCGCCATAGCTATCTTGATCCAGCAGTTTGTGATACTCTCTACAAAGGCTCGTTCTCAAGCTACGAGTTCACACCTGCGGAGGATATGCTCATCTTGGGCAGTAATTTCCGTTCGGTATATCGCCACTCGTTCTACGCTGATTACCAGATCAAGCGTCTGAGCGACAAGCAGACAGTGGCTTCGTTCAAAGAGATCCGCAATCTATCACTCTCGCCCGACAGCAAGATGGCCGTTTTCGCAAAGGACAACAACCTTTTTGTTGCCGAATTGGGCAAGGAGCCTAAGGCTATCACCTCTGACGGCGAGTGGAACAAGGTAATCAACGGTACTGCCGATTGGGTTTATGAGGAGGAGTATGGTTTCACCAAAGGTTACGCCTTCTCACCCGATTCTAAGCAGATCGCATACCTACGCTTTGACGAGAGCGAGGTGCCAGAGTTTGAGATGATGCGCTTTGATGGTACGCTCTACAACAAACCTTACTCATTCAAATACCCAAAGGCTGGTGATAAGAACTCGATTGTAGAGTTGTGGCTCTACGATATCGCCACAGGAGAGAAGAGCAAGGTCGATGTAGGCGCAGAGACCGACCAATACATCCCATTCATCGAGTGGACTCCAGCAGGCGAATTGTATTTCTTCCGCATCAATCGTAAGCAGAACCACTTTGAGGTGGTCTTGTGCCGCAAGGATGGCTCACAGAAGGTTATCTATGACGAGCGTTCGGAGAGTTATGTTGAGCGTCCTGCGTTGAGCAACATCCGTTTCATCGACAAGGATCGTTTCATCGCTCAAAATGAGACTACAACAGGTTGGAACCACATCTACCTCTACTCTATCGAGAAGGGTTTGATACGCCCACTCACCGAGGGAGAGTGGCAGGTTACAGAGGTTGTAGAGACTACAAAAGATAAGATCTACTACATCTCTACCGAGACTTCACCTATCCGCCGCAACCTCTACTCTATCGACTATAAGGGTAAGAACAAGCAGCGCCTGACTGAGTTGGACGGAACATACTCGATCTCGCCAAGCAAGGGCATGAAGTATTATATTTCGAACTTCTCCTCAGCATCGGCAGCCCGTAAGGTAGAGATCCGCAATGGCAAGGGCGAGTTGATCCGCACATTGGTCGAGAACAAGGAATTGGACGAGAAACTCAAGACTCTGCCTAAAAAGGAGTTCTTCACATTCACTACTGAGCGTGGCGACAAACTCAACGCATACATCATCAAGCCTTTGGATTTTGACCCAGAGAAGAAGTATCCCGTATTGCTTACTCAGTATTCAGGTCCTGGCTCGCAGTCGGTTGCAGACTCATTCGGCATGGGTTGGGAGAATGTTTTGGTCGGCAACGGCTACATCGTAGCATGTTGTGATGGTCGCGGAACAGGTTACATGGGCGAGAAGTTCAAGAAGCAGACTTACGGCAATTTGGGAGCTTTGGAGGTCGAGGATCAGATCTCATTTGCTAAGTATTTGGCCTCACAGTCGTATGTTGATGGCGAGCGCATAGGAATCTACGGCTGGTCATACGGTGGTTTCATGGCCTTGGGTTGCGCATTGAAGGGTAACGGACTGTTCAAGATGTCGATTGCGGTGGCTCCTGTGACTTCATGGCGCTATTACGATACGATCTACACCGAGATCTATAACGATCTGCCACAGGATAATCCAAAGGGTTATGATGATAACTCTCCTATCAACTTTGCTAACCTTCTGAGCGACAGAACTAAACTTCTGATCATGCACGGTACGGCAGATGACAATGTACACGTTCAGAACACAATGGAGATGTGTCATGCACTCAACCGCGCAGGCAAGCAGTACGATATGATGATCTATCCTGATCAGAACCACTCGATGTATCCATCATACGCTTGGAACATCCGTATCAAGATGATTCAGTACACGCTCCAGAATCTGTAATTATTCTACTATTGCATTACCCCTCAAAGTGCAGTGGGTACAAACGCAAAGGGTTGTCCGACTTACTTGTCGCGACAACCCTTTATATTTTGAATTAGCAACACACCCCTCTCCATAAAACACATAATGCCCCGACAGTCTTACCAGACCGTTAGGGCATTTATCGTCTATGAACAAAATGGTCTCTACAAATCCTCAGCTGTAATATGCGTAAGTTTTCCATCACGCATCACAACCAATTCGCCATCCTCGCGTTTTACCTTCTCCTTCAGACGCTCCTGAGTCAAAAGTATTCCCGCATCTATCTTTTCCTGCATCTGCTCAAGTTCCAATTCACTCATACTCTCTACTTTTTGCATATCGTACGATATGATAACGAATCTACTACTTCTCTAATTTCGTCATGCGTACCGTATGCTACCTTCTTAACGCCATCAACCGAGCTATTATTATATATTACCCAATAATCACAGATGGGCGTATAGAGCGAAGTCAAGTAACGCAAACCACGATAATATCGGCGGCGAATCACCTCTGGCGGAACATTATGGCCACCCTCCTGCACTCGGCGAGCAACACGCTCAACAGCCTGATCAGGCGTAGGCAACCAAAAGTAGAGCAATGAGACAAAATATCCCTTCTCCTGCGCCATACGGATAAATCGTGTATAATAACGAGTCGCCAACGTAGTCTCAAAAGCAAAATCCGCGCCATCTTCCATCAACGCATCCATACGCTTACGCATCAAGCGTCCCGCCTCAATCGAGGCTCGCGAAGGGTTAAACGGTGAAAGACCTTTGGCGATCTCGTCTGCATTTACAAACTCACGACACTCCAACATCTCAGGTAGTACGGCATATGATGCAGTAGTCTTTCCTGCACCATTGCATCCTGCTATGATATAGAGTTTCGGCATCTCGCTGACAAAAATAGTTAACGCAAAGTTAACAAAAATCTTTTAATTTCCAAATTCCGAAAGAGTCATCTCTTTGAGCCGCGCTCGAAAATAGGCACCAGATTTGCATAGAAGCGAGATTGTATGGTTACATTTTTTATAAAAACATTTTTAATTATGAGTTCTGTGGCGAAATTTTCACTCATGACACTCCCGTTTGAGGCTTCGGAGTTGGAGCCCCATATCTCGGCTGAAACTATCAACTATCATCATGGCAAACACCTATCGGCGTATGTGGCTAAAACCAACGCTCTGATCGAGGGTACGTCCTTTGCCGAAATGACGCTCGAAGAGATTATTCTCAACTCAGACGGGGCGTTATTCAACAATGCAGCGCAGGTCTGGAATCACGAATTTTATTTTTCGGAGTTGGCCCCCGCTGCCAAATGCAAACATCATCCCGAAGGATCGCTGCTCAAGGCTATCGAGAAGCAATACGGGAGCGTGGAGGAGTTAAAAAAGAGGCTCTCCGATGCGGCGGTGGCGTTATTTGGTTCAGGATGGGTATGGCTTGTCTCTGACGGGAATCACAATTTACAGATTATCAGCACATCAAATGCCGAAAACCCGCTCACCAAAGGGTTATTTCCTTTACTCGCGATTGATGTTTGGGAGCACGCCTACTACATAGATTATCGCAACGCAAGAGCCGATGCTATAAAGGCTTTTTGGAATGTATTGGATTGGAGAGTTGTTGACCATCGATTTGATGCAATACACAAAACGAAATAGAATTATATACTTTAGAGTTGTAAATCTGTCACTCCACCGAGCCGTAGGCGAGGATTGGAGCCTCTAACGAAAAAAAGTTTAGAGATGCCAATCATAGGGCTTGTAGCCCTATGTGGCATGACACAGGCGTTACGCCCGATTTATGAATGGAAAAGTAATTTTGCTGGTCGTATTTAGAGAGGGTTGCAGGCTATATAGAACAACTCTTAGAGGTGCGTCAGCCCAATTTTGAACCGACACTGCGGAGCGAGAGCAGAGGGTGCTTGC
>CAYTGT010000011.1:0-15065 GCA_964437405.1 uncultured Alistipes sp. | reverse complement strand
CTCTCTTGTTCTCCTCGCGGCGCTCTCCGACTGAACCTGTGTAGAGCATCGCAAGTCGCGAGTTCTCTATCAAAACCCTTGCCTCGCCCGTTATGGTCGATATAGTCATCGAGATCTGATACTCCTCCTCCTCATTGCTCTTTATCAGTAGCGAAATGCTCCATTCTGCTAAATACTTAGCTATGGTGAAGTCTGCGATCTGCTCTGTGTCGAAATTTAGCATCGTCATATATTGAGATAACCCTCTCTCTGCGGGCAGATGAACCTCTACCAAAGCTGGACTCAGAAACAAGTAATAATACCCCGCATAAATCATTCTCATATCGCCCTTTGGCAGAGCCTGCATTGTGGTGGGGTAGAACGTCAGCGAGCGGCTTTCGATCAGGGAATCCAACTTCTCGGCGAAAGTTTTGGCGCGACACGCTCTGCGCTCCACCCAACTCTTTGGCGCAATGCAGCTCGAATCTCTCTTTAACGAATCAATAGATGTGTAATCCTTCCCCAAAACGGGTATGATAGTGCCCTGAGGTATGCTGTCGGGTGTGGTTGCAACCTGTAAAGAGTTGTTGCTCTGCGCAGACACTTCCGAAGAGGTTGCTGATAGCAATAATGTAAAACCAAGTAGGCAGAGTGAAGATAAACGTCTCATGGCTAATAGATTTTAGATATTGTCCCAGAGTATTGTACAGGGTTGTACCAATTATTTGATATGGTCAGATTTGCCCCGCCGTAACGAGAACTTATCTCAAAAGTGAAGGTGTACTGCATCGAGGCGTAGAGATAACTCTTGAACGATACTACCCAGCCGCCATCGGTCTGCTGTACTTTGAAATCACCGAGGTTGGGCGATCCTGTGTTGAGAAGTACATAACGATAAGGTGGTGTAAACCCCGCGATGTAAGGCAAGCACACATCCATCGTTCCGCGCCATACGGTGACGTTGTAGAGTGCGTTGCTTATCAGACGCATCGAACCCGCAGGCAGTTGTTGCATCGTTTGAGGGTTGAACTCAAAGTTGTGAGAGAGTACCAATGAGTCGATGTACTTCTCAAACTCAGCTAATCGTGCTGCTCGGCGCTGGGCTCGCTCTTCGTGAGTGGTGCTGAGCAGATACTTTTGGTGGGTCTGTGCCGATACCTTTGCGGTAAATGGGCCACAGTATGTGCAGAATAGCATGCACAGAATCAAAAAAGAAAGTCGTTTCATAGCACATAAGGTTTTGTGATGAAACGACTTCAAAATTCTTGCCTAAATCCCCATTTTATTCAGAAATTCTCCTGTTGCACTCTCTTTGTTTTGTGCAATTTCATGAGGTGTGCCCGTGGCGATGATTCGTCCACCGCCAGCACCTCCTTCGGGGCCAATGTCTATAATATGGTCGGCAACCTTGATCACATCCAAGTTGTGTTCTATGACGATTGCTGTGTTTCCCTTGTCGACCAACTTGTTGATCACCTTCAGCAGTTGGCGAATATCCTCAAAGTGTAGTCCTGTTGTTGGCTCATCTAATATATATAACGTATGCCCTGTGTAGCTCTTCGACAATTCGGCTGCCAATTTTATGCGCTGACTCTCGCCACCCGAAAGGGTAGTGCAAGGTTGTCCCAATGTGAGGTAGCCCAATCCTACATCTTGTATCGCCTTTAACTTCTGATAAATATGAGGGATGTTCTCGAAGAACTCCACCGCAATGTTGACCGTCATGTTCAACACCTCGTTGATGTTTTTACCCTTAT
Source organism: uncultured Alistipes sp. (assembly GCA_964437405.1). Lineage (GTDB taxonomy): Bacteria > Bacteroidota > Bacteroidia > Bacteroidales > Rikenellaceae > Alistipes. Next base: position 13,329 of record CAYTGT010000011.1, on the reverse strand, counting down.
ATTTTACCTCCAAAGTCTCTTTGTTGTAACGGTTTCCGCCACAACTCTTGCACCTTACATACACATCGGGCAAGAAATTCATTTCGATGGTCTGCACTCCTGCTCCGCGACACTCCTCGCAACGACCACCCTTGACGTTGAACGAGAAACGCCCTGCCTTGAAACCTCTCACCTGAGCATCAGGCGTAGCTTCAAATAATTTACGGATATCGGCAAATACATTTGAATATGTTGCAGGGTTGCTTCTCGGTGTGCGGCCGATAGGCGATTGATCCACAACCACCAACTTGTCGATATGCTCCAAACCCTCGACCCTCTCATAGGACAAAGGTTGATCGAACGAACGGTATAACTTGCGGCTCAAAATCGGGCGTAGAGTCTCGTTGATGAGCGTTGATTTTCCCGATCCGCTGACTCCCGTCACGCAGATAAACTTGCCGAGCGGGAAATCAACATTCACACCCTTCAGATTATTACCCGTAGCTCCATAGATCGAGATCTTTTCGCCATTGCCGACCCTTAACTTCTCTGGAATCTCTATTTTGCGGCGACCACACAAATAATCGGCCGTAATCGAATCAGCCCGCATGATCTGCTCAATGCTTCCTGTGGCTACAATGTGTCCTCCGCGCCGACCTGCCTTTGGTCCTACATCGACTATGTAATCTGCCGAGCGCATCATGTCTTCATCGTGTTCCACGACAATGACCGAGTTGCCTGCATCACGCAACTCCTTAAGTGTGTTGATCAGTCGTTTGTTGTCTCTCTGGTGCAGGCCAATGCTCGGCTCGTCAAGAATATAGAGCACGTTGATGAGTTTCGATCCAATCTGCGTTGCCAATCTGATACGTTGACTCTCGCCTCCCGACAACGAACGCGCCGAGCGATTCAGCGAGAGGTATCCCAAGCCGACATCAACCAAGAAACGCAGTCGCTCACGAATCTCCTTTACAATCTCTTGTGCAATCTTCTGCTCCTTGTGGTTAAAGTGCTGCTCGATAGTGGACATCCAATCCGAAAACTCCAAAATCGACATTGCCGAAAGCTGTGCGATATTTTTCCCTCCGATGCGGAACTGCAACGCCTCCTTTTTTAAGCGCGATCCTCCGCAGACGCTGCAAGGACGATACATCAAAAATTGTTCACGCCATTTCTGTCCGCGTTTGCTCTCTTCGTCATCTGTCGATTGCACATACTCGGCTATTCCTTCCCAGGGGATCATTCTGCGACCCGATATCGAACCAAACTCCGAAAGGTCTACCGTCAGCGGCTTAGGATCTCCATAGAGAATAGCGTTCATGCCCTCCTCCGAAATCGTCTCCACAGGATCTTCCAATGTGAAGTCATATCGGCGGCCTAAAATCGTCAATAGCGTGAATACCTTGTTGTTTTTATACTTTCCGAGTGGCTCTATCGCTCCATCTCTGAGCGATAGAGTGTTGTCGGGGATTATCTTTGTGATGTCAAATACAGCCTCTACACCCAATCCGCTGCATCGTGGGCAAGCACCTTGTGGCGAGTTGAATGAGAATGTGTGTGGTGCAGGATCTTCAAATGCAACACCTGTCGATGGACACATCAAATGACGCGAATAGTACCTCAGCCCATCCGCATCGTAATCATATATGGCCATCGTGCCCTTGCCTTGTCGCATAGACTCCTTGAGCGAGGTCATGATTCGATCTTCGCCATCGGGTGTGATCCTCATGCGATCTACAATCAGATCAATGTTGTGGATCTTGTAGCGGTCGAGCTTCATTCCTGCGCTGATCTCGGTGATCTGCCCATCAATACGTGCGTAGATATAACCTCGTTTGGCGAGCGACTCGAATAACTCTCTGTAATGACCCTTACGACCCTTCACTATCGGGGCGACAAACGCCACTTTTCGACCATTGAATCCGTTGAGAATCAAATCGCGTATCTGCTCATCACTATAATGGATCATCTCCTCATCGGTGATGGGGGAGTAGGCTCTCGATGCGCGTGCAAAGAGTAGACGCAGAAAGTCGTTGATCTCGGTTACTGTGCCGACTGTCGAACGCGGATTTTTATTTGTCGTCTTTTGCTCGATTGCCACCACAGGACTCAATCCTGTGATCTTATCCACATCGGGGCGCTCCATCGTTCCGACAAATTGGCGGGCGTAGGTCGAGAGCGTCTCCATATATCTTCTCTGACCCTCGGCATATATCGTATCGAAGGCGAGCGATGACTTACCCGATCCCGAAAGACCTGTGATCACGACCAATGCGTAACGTGGAATCTCAACGTCCACGTTCTTTAGGTTGTGCACCCTCGCGCCTGTGACAACGATTTTATCTTCTTCCTGATATCTCATACGTTAAAACATCCACCCAATATAACTCTCTTTTTGGCTATTTAATTGCATACGGACAGCACCGATCGCAAAATATTTTGTAGCGATATGATTCCCACCAAATCGGCGAAGCAGATGATCAAGATGAGCAGAGTGAAGTATCTGACAAATTTAACTCCCCAATTCATGGCAAAGTGTGAAGCGAAGATTGCTCCGATCACATTGCCTATTCCGTGCCATAAGCCATAGACGTAATCCACTTGATCGTTCATGATGAATACGATGAGCGAGAATGGCGTGGCAGCAAAAATTATAAATCCCTTGATGACATTGGCTGTGATGATGTCAAGTTTCATCGACCAGATTGTAACTGCCAAAATCACATATCCCAGGCCAATGTAGATATATCCGCCGTAAAATCCCAACAGCAAAAACCATAGATAATGCAACGGCTTGATGTCGAGCGGATGGCCACCGTGAATGTGTGGGTGTTTGTGGCTCTGATCAAAAATCATGTAGACCAACACTACGGTCAATACCACCGCCATACAAATTTTGAATGTGGTGTCGCTGATGTGCGTGGCCACCATCGAGCCCATGATGTTTCCTATGACGGCTGGTATGGAGAGTTTTACTCCGCTCTTGATGTTGAGCATTCGCTTACGCAGAAAGGTCAGCGAGGCGGTGAAATTTTGCAGCACCACAGCTATGCGGTTCGTGCCGTTCGCAACACCGATAGGCAATCCTAAGACAGTAAAGAGTGTCATGGTGATAATCGCGCCACCTCCAGCTAAGGTGTTGATTATCCCCACTATAATACCCGAAAGTACCAATGTTATGATGATCGTGCTCTCATTCATTGCAACTTCTCTACTTATCTTTTTTCTCTACATTAGGCATAAAAATAGTGAAAAAATGAGAATCGACCAAATTTATTTGATACTAAAGTGCTTTTTTGACTTTTTTACTTCAAATTTTTGATTGAAAAAGGTCTTGTTGATATGCCTATTTTCGCGCAATGAAATATAGATCAAAACTCTGCTCTGATATATCGCCGATACTGTAATCCTCCATCTTGATTGAGGTTGTCAACTCTTGATTACCTTTGAGCAGTCGGCGGCGATTTATGCGGTTCAGAATGTCGTATGGGATCTGGAGAATCCATCTTGGTAGACGATGCTGAAGATCCAAAATATCGAATCGTGTGATACGCTCCACACCTTTACGGTTTTTCTCGTAATACTCCATTATCTTTTCGTTGCCGTTGACACCGTACATCTCCACTTGCTCGAAATCCTCGTTCAATAGAGCCTGCAACTCCTCGGCACGATACTCTCTCACGTGCCAGGGATTGCGTGTCAGTGACATCGGAGCATTTGGTGTAGATACGATAAATGCTCCTCCCTTTTTTAGTACCCTTGCAACCTCCTTGATTAGTTCTCGGTCTTGCTTGATATGCTCTATGACCTGAAATGAGATCACATAATCGAAACTCTCCGCTTCAAATTTCAGCGGTGGTACGGTCATCTGTTGAAACGATGTGTTTGAAGGTAACTCCGCAGTGAAAGCCTCACTCTTGTCTATGGTGATAAACTCCTGAGCCGATGGCGCAATAATCTCCACACCATAACCCATACCTGTGCCGATCTCCAATACTCGACCCTGCACCAACTCCGCAGCCTTGTAATAGGCTAAAATCGAGCGCTGAAAGACATAGTTGTCCGAAGCATCTCGAGCCGAAACTCTCTCTGCTGTGTGAAGTCCTGCCATCGCTATCGTTTCAGAGTTATAGAATCTCCATCGCTCTCTATCGCGCCTCGCTTGAGCAAAATGCCTACTGCACGCTTAAATACCTTCTTGCTCATTTCAGTCAAGGCGTGTACCTTCTCTGGAGAAGAGTTGTCACCCACTGAGAGCGTTCCACCATTCTCCTCGATAAGTTTAAGAAGTTGATCTGCCGATGCTGCCACACCGTCATAACCCTCCTTACGCAGTGTGAGATCTATGCGGTTGTCATCTGTAATACGGCGTACATAACCCTCGAAGCGGTCGCCGATATTCACCTTCTGGAAGATCTGGTTTTTGTAGAGCATACCCCAATGGCGCGAGTTGATGATGGCGCGGTAACCGATAGGGCTCTCCGATGCGATCAAAATATCAACCTGTTGCTGAGCCTTTACGGTGATAATGTCGTTGTCAACGTATGGCTTTAGCTTCATCGTAGCCACACAACGGCCTGTGATGTTGTCGACATACAACCAAACGATATATTTTCTGCCAGCCAAAACTCCGCCTTGCTGATTGCGGTTAGGCAAGAATAGATCCTTTCCGCTGATTCCCCAATCCAAAAATGCGCCATGAATATTCTTGTCGACCACCTTTAACGCGGCGCAGTGACCTTCGGTGATTAGCGGTTTGTCTGTTGTAGCAACCAATCTGTCCTCCGAGTCGTGGTAAACAAATACCTCGATCTCATCGCCTTCTTTGTTCTCCAACGACACATATCTGTTGGGGAGAAGCACCTCCTGCCCCTCATCATCTATCAAATATAATCCGTAATCCGATATGCGGTTTACCTTTAGCGTTTGAATCTGACCTACCTTCATCTTTGAAATTTTAGAAAGCGCAAATATACTTATAAAAATCGAGATTTAACTCTTCGCGGCCGATAATTACTCCTTTATCTCCATAATCTCGCCCAAACTTAGGTACCAGACATAGCCTTCGACTCTCTGGTAGCCCATCTGTCTAAGCAATTTGACATATTGCTCTATTTGCTTGCGATGTGAAGGCAGCTTCTCTGCACCAAACTTGTAATCAACCACCACAGCTCTCTCTCCGTTGATCATCACTCTGTCGGGACGGCGCGTGCCTATCGTCTGGCCGCAGATAATATCGCACTCGTTGTGTACCTCGTCCCACTCCGAGAACCACTCTTGCACCTGCTTGCGGTTAAATTCTCGCCCGATCATATGCTTCAGCTCCTCGGCTTGCTCTGCGCTAAGTTTGTTCCCTCGCTCAGCTTCCTCGATGCGCACCATGATATCCTCCGAAGTCGTTGCTTCGCGCAAAATCTCATGCATCAGGATTCCTATGTTGCGAGGTGTGATGCTGACATCTTCCTGCTCGAAATATCGCTGTGATGGTAACTTGAGCCACAAAGGTGTTTCGTGGGTAGGGTAGTTCTCTATCAAGATGTTGTTCTGTTTCTCGCCCTCCTGTTTGCGGCTAATGACCATCGGCGTACCGAACTCAGCATAGCTTCGCTCTCCATCCTCGGTCTGTTTGGCTTGATCCTTTACTGCCGACCACAATAACGCTCCCGTATTTGCTCCGATTGTTTTGCTCGGCACAAAGACGTATAACTCCTCTTTGGCTCGCGTCAGAGCTACATACAACAGATTGATGCCGTCAATATGCGAATAGACCTTCTCTCTAAAGTAATCATCTCCATATATCGAACTCTTCATTGTTGAGTTATACGGCACAGGGAATCTTCCCATCTCCGATAACTCCTCTTTCCCCTCCTCAGGCGTTGCCCAGACGATATTCCCTCTTGCACGAGGATCTAACCCCCAACTGCAAAATGGAATTATCACCACCTTCTTTTCCAATCCTTTCGACTTGTGTATCGTTGTGAGCTCTATTGTTGATTCGCTCTTCTCTACACTCAGAGATTTTGTCGATCCGCTTTCATCCCATGCCTTGAGGAATAGTTGTATGTCGGCAACCTTTGCGGCGCAGAACGCCACTACTTGTTCATGCAGAGCTTGCAAGTATGCTATCTCGTTGCGGCGCTCATCTAAATGATAATATATCACAATCTGCTCGAAAGCCTGTTCGGGGGTGAGCTGACTGATATATGTCAATTTTTGCTGCTCCTCCTCGCTTAACTCTTGATCATAAGGTCTGCCCAAATAGTCGTTTATGATGGCTTTTGAAATCGTGTTATCGGCGTGTTGCGACAACCTCATGGCAGCTATAATAAAGTTGCTGATGGCAGCCTTGCCTATGATGAGCGACTCTTGCGTCATGATGTTGAAGACGTTGTTGCGGCGCTTGTAGTCGAGTAGTAGCTTTGCAGCCTTTGCTCCGTCAGAGTTCATGCGATAGAGTATCATAATATCGCTATACGAATATCCTCGCTCAATAGCTGACTCGATACACTCAATCAGCGGCGGTGTCTGCTCAAATTGCTCAATCCTGACATAACCCTGCTGCTCGCTCTCTCGCTTAACATTCTGAGCGTGCTCATTGTATGCCGATTTAAGAAGGTTGGTCAACTCGGTTTTGCAATCTGTACTGATCTGCTCCTGCTCTAAAGCCTCATTCAACAGCCCGTTGAGTTTTTTGTTATCCTCCTCTACAACCTTGTCAATCACCATGTTGTTGAACTCTACAACTTGCCTTAAGCTTCGGTAATTGTCGGCCATAACTTCGGTTTTGGTGTCACTCTCGCCCAAAATTTTGCTCACTCCGCTCTGCAAAATTCTCCAATCGCCACCTCGCCAACGATAGATCGACTGCTTAATATCTCCCACAATTAAAACCGAAGTCTCCTCCGATTGTGACATGGCGTTTTTTAGTAGTGGTACGAAATTTTCCCACTCCTTGATTGAGGTGTCTTGGAACTCGTCAATCATAAATCTCTCATAACGATTTCCCACCTTCTCGTAGATAAACGGCGCATCATTGTCGGCCACAAACTTCGACAAAAGATACTTTGTCTCCGAGAGCAACATGATCCCTTCTTCTTTACACAGTTCGCTGACCTTTCGGTAGATATCTTGCAATAGGGCATAACTGCGATAGGTCTCCTTTATCAGCGGTAATGTCGACCATAACTTGTTATTCTTGTCGTGGCTTCGGCAAATTTGCTCTGCTATCGGACGTAATGCTAAGGCCAATGCTTGAGCTGTTGCATCCTTCGACCAACCCTCAGCATCCATAGCTTTTGCTCGGAATGTATCTTTAGGTGCCGAGATGTCTCCATCAGCCACCTTTTGGAAGTGCAAGGCAAAACTTCTCGATTTCCCAGCAAACGTGTCGGGCGTAACCCCCGCCTCGGCCATTAGTTGCATTGCTTGCTCACCTAAAGCCTTGTGCTGAGCTTTGCTCTTGGCGGCTCGCTCCTCTGCCGCTCGTATAGCCTGTTGCAACTCCTCTTTCGATTTCGATGAGAGTATTGTCTGCTTGCTACTTTCGTTGAATATCTCCTTGCCTAATGTGAGCATATCGCCTCTGAGATCCCACGCCCCATTGTCGTCTATATTCTCCTGTGCATACTCCATCATCCAACGCTGCAACTCCTCGTCAATCGGAATATCCTCAATGAGCGAGTCAGCGCTACGTGCCAAAACAGTTGCTGTGTCAAGCTCAATGTTGTAGTTCAGATCCAATCCCAACTCCTTGACAAAGGCACGCAATATGCGTTGGAAAAATTTATCAATCGTGAGTACTGTAAAACGCGAGTAGTCATGCAGTATTCGACTCTGTACCTTACGGGCGCGAGCGATAATCTCCTCTTTTTGAAGATTCAGATCTCGCATCAGATCCTCCATGTAACTACTCTTGTCGGGCAGGTTTATCAATCCATCTATCTCGCTCAGGATTCGGCTCTTCATCTCCTCTGTTGCCTTGTTGGTGAAGGTTACGGCGAGTATAGCTCTGTAAAGATGAGGCTTCGAGTAACAATGCTCGATCACATCGTGTACAAACTTATAGGCCAGACGATATGTCTTTCCTGAACCAGCGCTGGCGCTTAATATGTGTGCTCTAATACTACTCATCGTTTACAAATAACCTTAAAATCACAATACTGACATACGGTGTCGGTTTCCGACTCATCGCATCTTTCAAATGGCCTCTCCATGTCGAATAACTCTCGGAGCTTCTCCCTTAGCAACGTCTCAAACCTCTCGGCATACTCTCCATATACCACCTCTTTCGATCCTTGATCCTTGTCGAGTATGCGTGGCGAGTAATCGGGGTTGTGCATAAATCGAGCGAAGTAGAGCGTTGGCTCGGTCTCCTTATGTTCGGTATTGTATAATATCATCGAGTAGAGCATCGTCTGGAATATATTTTTAAAACGATCTCTGTTTTCGCCGCTGAACAAAGATTCCACGCCGTTAAACTCATTCTTTATGCTTCCGCTCTTATAATCTACCACTCTCAGATTACCATTGCTACGCAAATCTATTCTGTCGGCACGTCCTCCCATCTTCACCTTGCGACCATCCTGCAAGTCGAACATCTGTGCAATATCTCTCTCCAATCCATAGAGTACAAAATCATCCTCTCGCTTATCATATGGAATGATTCCGTGCAGAATGTAACGTGTGATTATATCTTTTATGAGCATCAAACTTCCTGAATACTCTTTTTGGTCGAATCCTTCGTGTTTTAGATAATTCTTATTAATCGACTCTATGACAGCGGCTTCCACTTCCTCTTTGCGGATTGCATATATCTGCTCGATATTTTTATTCTCTCCCTCACTGTTGGTGTATAGGCGTTGCATCGCATCGTGCAGAATGTTTCCAAACATACGGTGATCCACCTCCTCTGAGAGCTCGTCAGTAGACTCAATCTTCGCAATCGAAGCAAAATAGAACTGCATCGGACACGATATATATCGCGAAAAAGCGGTAGGTGATAATCTGATAGGGTTCTTTTCGTCAAGATATTTTTCCAACGCTTTGGCCACATCTCCACACTTTTCGATTCTGTCGTCTGCTCGCTCCTCAGCCGCTACATCGACACCGATATTCACCCTTTCAACATCGTATGGTGACTCATAATGTAGCTGGTATATGTATCGGCTTTGCTCGCCTGTGCTCTTGTCATCGGCGTGAGAGCAGTATAGCATATCTATTTGCTCGGCGCGTTGTAACAGACGGTAGAAATAGTAGGCATAGACTCCCTCATGGTGTTCTGGTGTCGGCATTCCGTATGCGGCACGCAGATTATATGGAATAAACGAAGATGCACCCGTAAGGTTTCCTGGGAAGTTGTCATCGTTCATCGAGAGTATTATCACATTCTTGAAATCGAGGTTTCTGGTCTCCAAGATTCCCATCACCTGCAACCCCTGCAACGGCTCTCCACTGAATGGTATTCTGATGGTTTGCAGATGGCGTCTTAGAAGTGAAGTGTAGATTGAGGTAGTAAGCTCTAACTTGCATTTAACCACGCAATTATCAAGCGCCGATATATTCTCTGCGATAAGCGATAGGTAGGAGAGTTTCAACGAACGCTCCTCAGTTGTGTCGGTGTACGAAGCGAGTGAGCTTAATACTTCAAGTAAATATTTAGATAATCCGATGTAATCTTCTGTCGGAGAGAAAATTATCTTTAGTAATTCGTTGTCTTCAAAAAAACTCTGTTTTACTCGGATCATTCTACCCTCGATAATCGTATTGCGCTTTGTGATTGCCACCTCTCCAATGGCTTCGATAATATATGGATGCGACAACAATCCGCATACATCCACATGATAGAACGAAGCCTCCTCTTTTGACTTGCGAGAGCTCTTTTGTAACTCCAAGAGTCTCTCTAAGAAGGAATAGGCTGTCGTTTGGCGGATAGGGTAGCCCATCGTTACATTAATTCTTTCGCCAATCTCAGGCGGCAGAGAGTGTAACAACGGCATTAAAAGCGATTCGTCAGTTAGGACTATTGCGGTCTGTTTGTCAAACTCAAGTGTGGGTGAAATTTCGCGCAAAATAGAGTTGACATATTTGCATTGTACCACGTTCGATACGCACGAAATAGCTCTTAGCTTCTTTTTGATGCTCAATAGATTGTTATGTACTATCTCATGAGATGCTTTAAATCGAGAAAGGTTCTCTCTGAGGAAACGTCCAGCCTCTTGGTTTTTATCTTCGGTGTAGTATGAATCATAATCCCAAATGAACTCACATTCGCAGTTGTTTTCGATGAAATGCAGCACCCTGCGCTCACACTCTGAGAGGGCGTTGAATCCAATGAAAATGTAGTGTCGAGATGTGTCGGGCAAAGCTGTCCCTTTCTCGATATTCTCCACTGCCGAACGGTAGATCATACCCGTATACCCATAACCTAATGTTGTCAAATGCTCTTTGAATGAATGGTATATAGGCTTAAGGCTCTGCCATATAGAGATAAATTCACTCTTCTGCTGCGATAGCGGTGATGTGCGGAAATGATCCCAAAACGATTGTATGATGCGGATCATTTCTGGTGTAAGGTATGATGTGTCGGCCTCTAACTCCTTCAGATTGCTTAGGTTGCAAAACAACATATCGGCATCGATCATATATTTGTCAATCAGATCGAAATCCGATAGCAGAATCTCGCCCCAGAAGTAGAATTTATCAAACGTCTCATCTTTGTGATACTCTTTGTAAATGTTGTATAACTCGGTGATCAGCAGTAGTTTGTCTGCTGTCTTGATGGTCGAGGCCTCCGACATGATGTCATCCATCGAAATGTAGTTTGGCTGCCAAATCGGACGCTTGATAAGTCTATTGAGAGCTTCCGAAAAGAATAATCGTGCACGCCTTGAAGGGAAAACTATTGTCAATGATGATACACCATCACCATAGCAATCATATAATTTTGTGGCAACCTCTTCGATAAATGTTAATTTAGACATAGCTGATCTAATTTTGCTACGAAGTTAGCAAAATAAAGTCGTTAAAACTAAGATTTCAATCTGATTTTTGATGAATTTCTCAGACCTCGATCGTGGCGTTAATCGAATGATTGCATTCCCGACTGAGCGATGCGCATTATACGCTGATACTCATCGGGCGTAAGCTCCATGTAGAAGTAGTGTATCGGGTCGACTCGCAGATCGTTGTAACGCACCTCGTAGTGTAGGTGTGGAGCTAACGAAAGTCCTGAATTGCCCGACAAAGCAATGATATCGCCGCGCTGCACCTTCTGTCCTCGGCGCACACCGACACTCAGCAGGTGACTGTACGAAGTTTTGTATCCATTGCCGTGATCAATGACGATTGTCTTACCCAACGTTGAGCTCTTGTCCGAGATCTCTTTTACCACACCATCGGCTGTGGCGAAGATGCTTGATCCTTCAGCTAAGGTGTAGTCCACACCCTGATGCGATTTAAGTGTACGATAAAATGGATTTAATATCGTTCCATATCCCGCTGTCAGTAGCGTTAATTGTTTGTTGAGAACGGGTTGTATCGAGGGTATGTTTTTGCTCTTTTCGCCCAAATTATCACCTAACTCCTTGATGCGTTTCCATGAACTCTCCAACTCATCGGCCTTGCGACTTAACTCATTGATTCGCAGGCTAAGATCGGTCGTTAATTCACGCTTTGATTTAGATACATTTTTCTCATATAAAGCCACTCGTTCCTCGCTCTGCTCAATATCCAAATCATATGGGTCGGCCTCGAACAACGTACGGAAAACACCCTTTTCGCGAGCGGTGATGTTTTCCAACACCATCTCCAATGAGTCATATCGCTCTGCAAGTCGGTCATACTCCTCGGTCAGACGTTTGGTCGATTGGCGAATTTTGTGTTCGTATGGAGTATCGAAAAGCAACGAGAAGGCATAGTAATAGACTATGATCACGGCGATCCACGCGAATAGCTGGATAAAAAATCTCACCACTCGCTGACGGCGTGTCCTTCGCTTTCTATTTTGTGTGTTGTTGCTTCCCATATCTTGCTTTGTCGTCTTGTTTCTACTACTCCGCCTCGTAGTTCTCATCCTGAATCTGATTCATCAAACTCTTATATGCCTCGGCAGACATATTTCTGTCGAAGTAGTTGATCGGATTTACGTGCGAACGGTTATAAATCACCTCGTAATGTAGGTGCGGCGAGGTCGAAACGCCAGTATTTCCCATGTCGGCAATCAACTGCCCGCGAGTAATTTTATCACCTTTCTGTACGTGTACTTTATTGAGGTGTGCATATCGGGTCTTGTATCCAAATCCGTGATCTATCACCACTTGAGTGCCGTAACCGTAACGTACTCTTGTGAGGATTACGCTCTCCACCGTGCCATCTCCCGTAGCGTATATCGGATCGCCGATTCGGCCAGGCATATCCACTCCGCTGTGGAACTTCCAACGCTTGTAAACAGGGTGCATACGATAACCGAAAGCACCGATCTTGTTGCGCATCTTCGAGCGGTCAATAGGCCATATGGCAGGTACAGCGGTTGAAAACTTCTCCTTATCTTTTGCGAGTGTTTGTAACTCATCGAGCGAGCGAGATTGTAGATAGAGACTACGCGCGAATTGATCCAACTCTTGCCATGTCGACTGCATCATGGGGTAGTATTCGCTACTCTGCAACGAAGCGTACTTGGTTAGTTTGTAAGGATTGTAGATCCCTTCGATCGAGAGCGTGTCAGATGAAAATAATGGGCGATATACGTTGTGGTCGCGATATTTAATCTGATTTAACTGTCGTTGTGAAGCGCGGATGCGGCTCTGCAAAACTTCGTATCGGAGCTTTGCCTCTCTGTTCTCCAATGCAAGTCGGTATGCTTTTGGTGTGTAAAAAAGTGATGAAAATAGTAGATTCACAATCGACACGAGAATAAATCCGATCAGCAGATTTCTGATGAGACGATACGAACGTACCCTATGGATGAGGCTTCTGACCTCTCCTTCGGTGGCTTTATTGTTGAAAAATCGTCTCATACTATATAAAATGACACTATTTTGGTGCAAATTTAGCGTAAAATGTGTAAATTTGCAATCTGTAACAAGATTATAACGGATAGAATAGTAAAAACAATATACTGAAATGGAATCAAACAAAATTAGACAAGCTTTTTTAGATTTTTTTAAGAGTAAGGAACATACCATTGTCCCATCGGCTCCGATGGTGGTGAAGAACGATCCTACATTGATGTTTACCAATGCGGGAATGAACCAGTTTAAGGATATCTTTTTGGGAAACTCTCCACGTGTGACTCCACGCGCTGCTGACACTCAGAAGTGTTTGCGTGTATCGGGTAAGCATAACGACTTGGAG
>CAYTGT010000010.1:0-15750 GCA_964437405.1 uncultured Alistipes sp. | reverse complement strand
TTTCTCATCGGCGAGGCTTTCATCAAAAGTCCTCATAAGTCATTGAACACCAGTGCCGCCATCATTATTTTCCCTCATTCGTTAGATTTTTCCAGAGATATTTTATAACTTTGTCAAGTATTGTGAATTATTTTACATTCACTCTTCGAGAATATATAATTGAAACATAACGATATGAAACATTTAGCACTGATTATTTCGCTTTTGGCCTTTGCTTTTTCGGCTGAGGCTTCGCCACTTTGGATGCGTTATCCTGCTATTTCGCCCGATGGCAAGCAGGTCGCTTTTACCTACAAAGGCAACATTTATGTAGTAGCTTCTGACGGCGGTCACGCCAAACGAATCACACCAAACATTGGTTACAACTATGCTCCTGTTTGGTCACCTGATTCTAAGACCATAGCATACGCCAACGATCGTTACGGCAACTTCGATGTATTCACCGTTTCTGCCGAGGGTGGCTCTCCTCAACGTGTTACCACAAACTCTGCCAAAGAGGAGCCTTATGCATTCTCTAACGATGGCAAGCGCATCTATTTCGGAGCTATGATCTCCGACCCAAGCCAAAGTGCGCTTTTCCCAAAGGGTTCGATGGGCGAGTTGTACTCGATTCCTGCGGAGGGAGGTCGTTACGAGCAGGTGTTGGCTACACCAGCACAGCTCATCAACTTCAGCCGCGATGGTAAGAGTTTCCTTTATCAAGACCGCAAGGGTGGTGAGGATGATTGGCGTAAACATCACACATCATCTATCACACGCGACATTTGGCTCTACGACACAACCACTAAGAAGCATACCCAGCTCACCGAGTGGGAGGGTGAAAACCGCGACCCACACTACGCTAAGGATGGTAAGAGTTTCTACTACCTGAGCGAGCAGGGTGGCACATTCAACGTATGGCAGATGCCGCTCGGCAAGGCTTCAGAGGCTAAGCAGGTGACATCTTTCAAGACTCATCCTGTACGTTTCCTCTCGATGGCAAACGATGGCACACTCTGCTTTGGCTACAACGGCGAGATCTACACCATGCAGGAGAAGGGTTCTCCTAAAAAGCTCGCTGTGGAGATCACATCTGAGGATCCCACAGGAAAAATTGCATACCTCAACGTCACAGGCGGTGGACAGGGTGTCGTATCTCCAGATGGTAAGCAGGTGGCATTTGTCAATCATGGCGAGATCTTCGTAACATCGGTTGACTACACCACTACCAAGCGCATCACCAACACCGCAGAGTCTGAGGCCTCACCAACATTTGGCCCCGACAATCGTACTTTGACCTATGCTTCCGAACGCAACGGTTATTGGAACATCTACTCGGCTACAATCACTCGCGCCGAAGATCCAAACTTCCCTAATGCAACTCTCATCGAGGAGAAGCCACTTTTCAAGGACGATAAAATTGATCGCGCTTATCCTAAATACTCGCCTGACGGCAAGGAGTTGGCCTATGTTGAGGGTCGTTGCCGATTGATGGTCCTCGACATCGCATCGGGCAAGAGTCGTCAGATCACAGACGGTTCGCAACACTACTCTACAACGGGTTATATGGATTTCAAATGGTCTCCCGATGGCAAGTGGTTTGCTGTAAGCTATACAGGCAACAAGCACGATCCATATTCAGACGTTGGTATCGTTAGCGCCGAGGGCGGCAAGATATTCAACATCACCAATACAGGTTACTTCGATGAATCTCCAGAGTGGATCTTTGGCGGAAATGCCATTCTCTTCTCGACAGATCGCTACGGTATGCGTAGCCACGCATCATGGGGTTCGCTCACAGATTTGATGGTGGTATTCCTCAACCGCAAGACTGCCGAGTTGGCAAAACTCTCAAAAGAGGAGTATGAGATGTACTTAGAGGCCGAGAAGAAGGCTAAGGAGGAGAAGGCCAAGGCTGAAAAGGCTGCTGAGGAGAAAAAGTCAGACAAAAAATCAGACAAGAAGGATGCCGACAAAAAAGCTGAAGAGAAGAAGCCTGAGGTTGAGCCTATCGTAATTGAGTTCGACAACATCGAGGATCGCATCATGCGTCTAACACGTACTTCTGGACAGGTAGGATCTTATACTGCAGACAAGGATGCAAAGAACATCTACTACACGATGGCCTATAATTCAGGTTACGATCTCTACCAATATGATGTTCGTTCGGGAGAACATAAGGTTATCCTCAAGGGGTCTGGTAGCGGCTCATTCATGTGGGATAAGAAGATGGAGAATATGTTTATGCTCGGCGGCACAATGCGCAAGTTCAAGGGTACTTCACCTACTACTATCAGTGCTCGCAGCGACATAGAACTTGATCAGGAGGCTGAGCGCGAGTATATGTTCGACCGCATCTACCGTCAAGAGAAGGAGCGTTTCTACCAAACAAATATGCACGGTGTGGATTGGGATGCCATGCGCGACAACTATGCACGTTTCCTACCTCACATCAACAACAACTTCGACTTTGCCGAGATGACAAGCGAGTGGTTGGGCGAATTGAACGTATCACATACAGGATGTAGCTTCTCACCATCATACGATGGCAATAGCGACAACACTGCTGATTTGGGTCTATATTACGATTTCAGTCATAAGGGCAAGGGACTTAAAGTAAGTGAGATTATCGTTGGTGGTCCATTCGACAGAGCCTCTTCTGAGCTTAAAGCTGGTGACATTATCGAGAAGATCAACGGCATAGAGATTACCGAACAGATGGATTTCTATCCTTTACTCAACCGTTTGGCAGGTAAGCGCACTTTGGTTTCGATCTATCGTCCAGCCGACAAGAAGCGTTGGGAGGAGATTATAAAGCCTGTTGGACGCGGAGTGCTCTCATCACAGCTCTACAAGCGCTGGGTTAAGCAGCGTGCTGCCGATGTTGAGCGTCTGTCGGGAGGTCGTTTGGGTTATGTACACATCGAGTCGATGGGTGACGCAAGCTACCGCAGTATATATGCCGACATTTTGGGTAAGTACAACCATTGCGAGGGTATTGTTATCGACACTCGCTTCAATGGTGGAGGTCGTCTGCACGAGGATATCGAAATCCTTTTCAGCGGCGAAAAATACTTAACACAGGTAGTTCGTGGCAAGGAGGCTTGCGATATGCCGAGCCGCCGCTACAACAAGCCTTCAATTATGATCACTTGCGAGGCTAACTACTCCAATGCACACGGTACTCCTTGGGTTTACAAACACCGTGGCATCGGCAAGGTGGTTGGTATGCCTGTACCAGGTACTATGACCAGCGTAACTTGGGAGCGCCTGCAGGATGCTTCGCTCGTATTCGGAATCCCTGTTATCGGCTACCGCACCGAGGATGGCAGCTATTTGGAGAACAAACAGTTGGAGCCAGATATCAAGGTTGCGAACTCGCCTGAGTTGATTGTAACGGGTCGTGACGAGCAGTTGGAGGCAGCTGTAAAGGCTCTTTTGGAGCAGATTGATGCAGAGAAAAAGTAACATATGATGATAAAAGAATACTTCGACCACCCTCTCAGAGAGCTGAACAGCTTTCATGTCGAGGAGCAGGCCGACCACATAATCGAATTTAACCGAGCCGAGGATCTTAATGAGATTTTCGGTTCGGATAATGCACCTCAGCATTGGTACGCTTTGGGTGGGGGCAACAACATCCTTTTCACTCGCCGATTCGAGGGCACACTCATCAAGCCAACAGGAGAACGGATCACAATCCTAAAGGAAGACCCCTCTTCAGTCAATATACTTGTCGAAGCGGGTTTGGAGTGGGACGATATGGTAGAGTGGGCTGTTAGCCATGAACTTTGGGGAGTGGAGAATCTCTCTCTCATACCAGGCACAATCGGAGCTTCACCCGTACAAAATATCGGAGCTTACGGAGCCGAGGCAAAAGATGTAATCGAGCGTGTACACTACTTCGACACCACAGATTGTAGCCACAAAACCCTGCGCAACGAGGAGTGCCATTTCGCATACCGCGACAGCATCTTCAAGCGAGAGTTGAAAGGGAGCGTCATTATCACCTCGGTGGAGTTTCGTTTAAGTAAAATACCTCAACCCAATCTCGGCTATGGCGATTTGAAGGCCGAAACTGAGGTACGAGGTGGTGCAACACTTCGCAACATTCGCGATGCCGTCTGCTCAATCCGCCGCTCGAAATTGCCAGATCCTGCGGAATTGGGCAACGCGGGCAGCTTCTTCAAAAACCCAATCGTAGAGCTTTCGGTGGCTGAGCAGTTGAGCAGCAAGTATGAAAATATGCCGATCTACCCTACTGCCGACCCCGAAAAGCGAAAGTTAGCAGCAGGTTGGCTGATTGACAAGAGTGGCTTGAAAGGTTACCGCAATGGCAATGTCGGAGTACACGAACGTCAGGCGTTGGTGCTGGTAAATTATGGCGGTGCCAACGGCACAGAGGTCATCTCGCTGGCCAAAGAGGTGTGCCGACAAGTGGCCGAGAAGTTTGGCATCGAAATAGAGCCAGAAGTTAACCTCCTTTAAAGATGATGTAGCAAAAACATTATGGCAACAACACTTTTAGAGCGTTTTCAAGATTACGTCACCCGCAACGAACTCTTCACCAAACAGGATAAGATTCTGCTTACTGTTTCGGGAGGGGTCGATTCGATGGTGCTCATGTCGCTGTGTGTCAATAGTGGATACAAAGTGGGTATAGCACATTGCAATTTTCAATTGCGCGGCAAGGAGAGTGACGAGGACGAAATAATGGTACAAGAGGTCTCGCGCCGATATGGTATAGAGTGCTATACGCGCCACTTCAACACTATCGAGGAGATGGAGCTGACGGGCGAGTCGATGGAGATGGCTGCACGCCGTCTGCGTTACACATGGTTTAATGAGTTATGTGAGCAACATGGCTATACGGTCATCGCTGTGGCACATCATATTGACGACTCAATCGAAACCTTCTTTATCAATCTGCTCAGGGGTTCAGGCTTAAGAGGCATCACAGGCATCCGCAATCAGGTAGGACGTATCGTCCGCCCATTGATGTTCGCCACACGTAAGGAGATTCTGGAGTATGCCACCCGTAAGCACATCGGCTACCGTGAGGACTCCTCAAACCAGACAACCAAATATCTGCGCAATAAAATCCGTTTGGGTCTGATCCCTCGTATCCGCGAAATCAGCCCTCGATTCTCATATATCATGCACCGCAATTTGGAGCGTTTGATGGCGACACAGCGATTTGTCGATGGAGCGATCAACAACATATATTCTCAGATTGCTGACCCACAAAACGGCATAATCACACTCCACATATCGAATATCAGCGATAAATCTTCGCGTGACTTTGTTATATATGAGATTCTCAACTCTCGTTTCGGCTTCAAGGGAGATACTGTTGACGCTCTATGCCGAGCGCTTGCCGCAGGTAATTCGGGTAAAAAGTTCTATTCGCGTAGCCACGTAGCTTTTGCCGATAGAGGCAACATCGTGGTGAAGAAGATTGAGGAGTGGGACAACTGCGAGGTTACGGTACAAAAGGGGCAACAGAGAGCCTATTGCGGTAATTCTGTACTCTATTTTGAGCTGTGTGATGTGGACAGCATCACCACATTCAACGTCAGAGACAACATTGCGCTTCTTGATGCCGACAAATTGCAATACCCACTCACATTACGCCGCTGGCAAGAGGGGGATAGTTTTATTCCATTAGGCATGACAGGACACAAAAAGGTGAGCGACTTTCTGATCGACCGCAAGGTCTCGATGGCCGAAAAGGAGCGCCAATTTGTGATGCTGTCGGAAGGAGAAGTTGCTTGGCTTGTGGGTCGCCGTATTAGCGATGATTTCCGTATTACACCCACAACCGAAAATGTTTTACGAATAACCAAAGAGATAATATAGTGAGGTTTCGACATGGCTAAATCGACAGTAAAATTTAAAGATACAATTGCTCAGTTCGAGCAACTCAAGGCGCAGATTGCCAAGCGTTCATTCTCGCCCATATATCTCTTTATGGGTGAGGAAAGTTACTTCATTGACGCCCTGACTGAGTCTCTCGCGGCCAACATCCTCACACCTGCCGAGCAGGCATTCAACCAGATTACCGTCTACGGCAAGGATAGCGATGCAGGGCAGATTGTCAACCTTTGTCGCCAAATGCCGATGATGGGCTCTTATGAGGTGATTATTCTAAAGGAGGCGCAACAACTGCGTAATATCGAGAAGCTCTCGAATTATACCCAAAAGCCTCAATCCTCAACCATTCTCATCATCTGCCACAAGGAGAAGAATCTCGACAAACGCTCCTCGCTTTATAAGCAGTGTGCCTCGGCTGGCGTTGTATTTGAGTCAGTACGTCCGAGAGATTACGAGATCGGGCCTTGGCTAAACTCTTTCGTTCAGAGCAAGGGGTTGAAAATTAGCCCAAAGGCGTTGCAGATGTTGACCGACCATTTGGGTTGCGATGTATCAAAGATCTCCAACGAGTTGGATAAGCTCATCGTATCACTCCCAGCAGGTACGACCAACATCACCGACAGCCACATCGAGCAAAATGTCGGAATCTCGAAGGATTACAATAACTTCGAGTTGTGTAACGCTGTTGCCTCGCAAGATGTCAAACGTGCAATGCTTATCGCCGACCACTTTGCCCATAACCCAAAGGATAATCCATTGTTATTGACGGTGATGGCTCTTTATAGTCAGTTCCGCGATATGTTTACGATCAATTATCTGCGCTGGCAAACCAAATACAAAAACATTCCAGTTCCATCAGATATGGAGCTGATGCGCATACTCAAAAAGAGTAACGTATATGTCATCGGCGAGCTGAAAACCCTCTCAGCGAAGTGGTCTAACCGCCGATTGTTCAACATCTTGGGGCTGCTCAGAGAGTACGATGGAAAGAGCAAAGGTATTGACTCTGGCGGCATGAGCGATGGCGAACTTCTGAGAGAGTTGTTACTTAAAATTTTCATGCAATAGCGTTAAGATGTCAAGCGACAGAGCATATATGATCTACAACGGAGAGTTGCAGGAGTGGCAACCCTCAGAAGATGTGTATCTCTACCAAAACATACACACATTGGATTATAAGGCTTGGCACCTGAAGCAACACCTCGACATCCTAAACATCTCGGCTCAAACGCTTTTCGGACTGCGAACATCTCTATCGGAACAAGAGATTGGCTCTCAGATTCAGACATTGCTCGACCACTCAAGATTATCTCGCAATGTCTCGATATGTGTCATCCTAAGACTCTACTCTACGGGGGATTATTCGCTTCATGTTGGACAGGTGGGAATCTATCGAGGGTATGTGATGCGAAGTCTCCGCCCTACGGTGATGTGCATCAAGATGGATATCGGCATGAATAGCTACCCCACCTCGGCACTCAAGGCAAGTTACGACATGGCACACCATATAGCCATTGCAGCAGGCTGTCACGAAGCGATAATGATAGATAGTGCTGGTAATGTGGTAGAGGATCCGTTGCGCCCTGTAGCCGTAATCAAAGAGTACACAATCACAATCCCGCGCCCCACGCTATGCTCGGTGGAGTGCATGTTATTGGAGCGAGCCGCTGAGAAACATGGTTTGCAGATTAAGTATGAACAAATCTCGCTGCAAAATATCAAAGAAGCTGACGAGGTGTTGATGATGACCCATCAAGGAATCACATCGGTCGATCAGATTGCAGGCAAGAGCTACTACTCCACACTCGCCGACAAAATTGCTCGCAATTTAGAGTGCAAAGATTTGAAAAATTAATACTCACACCACCCGCCACCATCTAACGACAAAATTAGAAGATTAAAATATAGATAATATGAAAAAAGCCATATTCCCAGGATCGTTCGATCCCTTCACCAAAGGCCACGAAGCCATTGTAGATGAGGCGTTAACGATATTCGACAAGGTCATAATAGCCATCGGCGACAACTTCAACAAACGCTCACTGCTGAGTGTCGAGAATCGTCTGCGATTGATTCAAGATCTCTATACGGAGAATCCTGCGGTCGAATGTATAGCATACAATAACCTTACAGGAGAGGCAGCACGCGAAATGGGCGCAACGGCCATCATCCGAGGAGTACGTAACACCGTTGATTTTGAGTATGAGCGCACTATGGCACAGATAAATCGCCGTATCTTCCCCGACATCACCACCGTCATTTTGTTCACGCCACCACACCTGACCGACATCGCATCATTTACCGTCAGAGAGCTCCTCAATTATGACAGGGACGTGAGCGACATGATGCCGCAAGGGATAAATATCGAGGATTATAAGTAGGTAAGATAAATCGAGGCGACTGAGATTCAGCCGCCTCGCATCACTAAGTGGAGGATATCGGATTCGAACCGATGACCTCTTGCATGCCGTGCAAGCGCTCTAACCAGCTGAGCTAATCCCCCATTTATGTGGCAAATATACTCTTAATTCAATAATTTCAGCACACAATCTACTCCTTTTTCTGCGATTTAGTATCGCCCACCACTCTGCGCGGATTCTGCTTTAGGAATGTCTCCCACGATGAAGAACCTTTGGCGGCCTTCTTACCGCCACCCAAGCCCTTCACTCGTGCCGTACCCATAGCCTGCGAGATGGGGTTACGCGAGGTGAAGTAGTGACACATCGCCACCGCCATACCATCCGTTGCATCCAATCGGCGCGGCATATAATCCAACTTGAGCAATCGTTTCACGACAGCAGCCACCTGCTCCTTAGAAGCCGCTCCCGACCCCGCAATGGACTGCTTGATACGCGAAGGTGCATACTCGAAAACATCCTTATCATACATCAACGCCGCCGCCATCGCCACACCTTGTGCACGTCCTAACTTCAGCATACTCTGCACATTAGCACCGAAGAATGGCGACTCCAAAGCCACCTCTTTAGGATCGTAATCACGAATCAGTCGCCCCACTCTATCGAAAATATACTTTAGTTTACGATAAGGATCGCTCATTGTGTGCAAATCAATATCACCCATCACCACCGAGCGGATACGACTTCCCTCGACCTCGATAATACCATAACCCATATAGTTGGTACCTGGGTCGATTCCCATTATGCGATATGTAGCAGGTTTTTCGTTCATTGCGTGGCAAAGAGTTTTATCCGATTACAAATATAAGAAAAATGGAGTTGTCCGACAAATGTTTCGAACAACTCCACCACTCTTTATCCGCGAGAATTTATTTCAAAAGTTCTTCTAACTTCTCATCCAAAGCCTTGTCACGGAGATCTTTGGCTATAATTTTACCTGTCGAGCAATCAATCAAGAAGTTAGTAGGAATGGCGTTTGCCGCATAATCGATTCGGCTCTGAGCGTTCCATCCCGAAAGTGAGCTGACGTGTAACCAACGTAAACCACTCTCTTTGATCGCCTTTAACCAACTATCACGATCACCATCAAAAGATACGGCATAGATCTCAAATCCCCTTTTATGGAACTTATCGTATGCTGCCACCAGATTGGGTGCATCCGCCATGCAAGGGCCGCACCACGAAGCCCAAAACTCCAAAAGGACATATCTATTTCGAGGATTCTCCACTACACTCTTAAGAGTCAAAACCTCACCTTCGGGAGTCAGCGATCTTTTACCCTTAGAATCGCCCTTATCTGTAATATCTATATAGGGATTCCCTGGCTCAACCTTTAAAGCACGCTCCGCTAATTCTTTATGCTTGGCAAAGGTCTCTTGCTTTGACTCTGGCATAGCGTTAATCATATCCAAAGTCTGCTGAGGTTTGAATAAGAAATGGTGATTCTGGAAAAGATCCCAACCAACCATATCGCCAGCATTCTCCTTTACCGCATCACAATAATATGTCAAGATTGGAGTTAAATCTTCACGACCTTCAGCTCTTGTCTCTTCGAACATCTCATCTACACGAACTCTAACGGCAGTAGTTCTATCATTATATGGTGTACCGACAGCGCGAAGCGCTCCCATCTTTTGAACAATCTGGATATTTCCAGCCTCAACAAATGTGCGGATTCTGACTTCACCATTCTCAGGATGGTTATATTTAATATCTGCCACGTATGGTTCCTCTACGACACCCTTCATATTAAATGAGTTACCAACGACCTCAACAGAGTCCACGACATTAAAACCGTGGCGATTCTGTACTCCCAAGTATACCATATCCACACCAGAAAGTTCCTCAGCTGTGGCTGAGATGGTGTATTTTGTCGAGTTACCACACCCAACCATAGCGATAGTACACAGCGTACAGATAAGAGCTTGTTTAATCTGTTTTTTCATAATTCTTTAAGTTAATTAATGATTACTACTATTATTTAAAACAAAACTTCAATATCTTGTTTACCAAAGCAAAGATAAGTGTGATTGAAACATGAAATAGTTAACGAAGTGTTAAATAATGTTAACAAATGTTAACGGATAGGTAAAATTCTATATAATAAGGAGATTTTATTTCAAAAGTTCTTCCAACTTCTTGTCCAAAGCCTCGCCACGAAGATTTTTGGCGATAATCTGACCCGTAGCACAATCAATTAAGAAATTTGAAGGGATCGATGTAATTATATATGTCTTTGGCGCAACTGAATCAATACCTGATACACCACTCACATTTACCCACTGCATCCCGAATCTATCCATCGCAGCCTGCCAATTTTGCTTCTCGTCATCGAGCGAAGAGGCATAAATCTCAAATCCGCGTTTGTGATATTTGTCGTATGTCGCCTTCAGGTTAGGCATCTCCGACATACAAGAGCCACACCACGAAGCCCAGAACTCAAGAAGTACATATTTATTACCCTTTCGCTCCACCACGCTTTGTAATGAAATCATCTTACCATCGGCTGTAGGCTCTGCAACATCAATATATTGCGTGCCGACTTGAATTGCCGAAGCCTTGCGAGCCTGCTCAATCTGTTGGGCGAAATACTCTTGTTTGGTCTGTAAAAGAGCATACATCTCCAAATCCTTAGCTGGTCCAAATTCCCCCGACATATAATCTGCCACATATACACCAAACTCATTGTCTGCGTTGTTGCTGATATAGCGGCAAGTCAGAGAGAAGGCTCGATCGACAATC
Source organism: uncultured Alistipes sp. (assembly GCA_964437405.1). Classification (GTDB taxonomy): domain Bacteria; phylum Bacteroidota; class Bacteroidia; order Bacteroidales; family Rikenellaceae; genus Alistipes. The sequence continues at coordinate 4,738 of CAYTGT010000010.1, read as the reverse complement.
TCCTCCTCACTCAGATTCTCTGCCTCAGCCAGCATCAACAACTTATCAATATCTTGACCAAACATTGTGATCTTATTATTGAGAGGTGTTCCCGAAGGAGTTGGCACCGCAGTCTTAATCTCTCCCTCTTCGAGAATAAACGTATGAAGAACGATAGGTTTTTCAAATCGCATCGAATCCCTATAAGCACGTGTCATGACGTGGGCAATGGTCGGTTGCTCAACCACACCCTCAAAACGGAATGAATTATTCACGATCTTGACCGAATCTATAATATGGAAATCCGATGGCGAACTCTTCTGCAAGCACAGATACGCCCACTCCCCATCGGGACAACGGCCTGTCGTATCCTTACCCGTCACGACATAGGAGTTCGGTCCCGCACAACCCACAACAGCAACAACGGCATACGCCATAACCGCAAATGCAAAAATTTTCTTCATAACAAAAAGTGTTGATTTAAACCTATTCTTTATATACATCTTGTAATCAGTTGTATATTAACAAATTACCCCCCCCCGATGCAATTTCAGCATAGGGAAGGGGTAATATGCGTCTATTGTCTAATGAAAAATTACTTCAAAAGCTCAGCCAACTTTGCCTCCAAAGCCTCGCCACGCAACTGAGTAGCGATGATCTTACCTGTTGAGCACTCGATAAGGAAGTTTGCAGGGATTGAGTTTACAGCGTAGTCGTGACGACCCTGATTGTCCCAATACTTGATTGCACTAACGTGTACCCAATTCATCTTCTTATCCTCGATAGCCTTTACCCATGGCTCACGCTCGCGGTCGAACGATGCACCGTAGATCTCAAAGCCCTTCTTGTGGTACTTGTCGTATGCAGCCTTCAAGTGTGGCACCTCAGCCATACATGGACCGCACCATGAAGCCCAGAAGTCCAAAAGAACATACTTGTTCTTCTTGTTCTCAACAACACTCTTGAGCGAGATCTCCTTACCGTCAGGATTCTTCTCTACAACGTCAATATATGGGTTGCCTGGCAACACCTTCAAAGCCTGCTCAGCAGACTTCTTTGTAGAAGCCAACTCCTCCTGTGCTGCTGCAGGCATAGCGTTGATAATATCAATAATATCCTGTGGCTCGAAATAGTAGTATGACTGCTTAAATGCATTCAAGCCCAACACATTGTCAATATTCTCGTTGATAAATGTCTTCTGCAATGCGAGGTAATCATCCTGAGTTGAGTTCTCATCTTTCTGGCACTCCCAGATTTTATTATTAAACTCTGATTTCTTATCGTTCAACACAGTACCTACTGCGCTATATGCACGGTGCTCAGGGTTGAGTTTCTTAAGCTCGATCTCACCTGACTCAACAACAACCTCGATAAACATCTCAGGACGTGCCTCTGGCTCACCGATAGCAACATAAGCTGCATAAGGAGCCTCAACCTCACCCTTCAAAATGAAGCTGTTACCAGCGATCTGAACAGAGTCACTCTTCACAAACTCACGACCCTTCTGCTCACCCAAAAATGCCCACTTACCATTGGCAAAATCCTCTGAAGTACCCGAAATAGTGTACTTTGTTGCGCTACCACAACCTACAAAAGTCGCAGCCGCCAATGCGATTACAAAAAATTTCTTCATCTCTCTTATTGTTTAAATTATCAATTATTATTCCCACTCACAATGGAATTACTCTTTCTCCTCAAGACTCTTTACACTCTTTTCCAATGTGCGAACTCTCGCCTGCAAATCAGGCAGATTCTTAAATACAGCAAACGAACGGTGGTAGTTCATACCAGGCAATGCTGGATAACCGAAACGAATCTCGCCATCAGCAACATCCTTGTCAATACCAGACTTAGAGCCGATCTTCACATAATTGCCGATGTTAACATGGTCGGCGATACCCACCTGACCCGCCAAGAAGCAGTTGCGACCCACCTTTGAGGTACCTGCGATACCCATCTGAGCCGAAGATACGGTATTCTCGCCAATCTCGACATTGTGGCCGATCTGGATCAAGTTATCGAGCTTAACACCCTTACGGATGATGGTTGAGTCGGTCTTAGCACGGTCGATACATGTATTCGCACCGATCTCCACGTTATCCTCAATAATCACATTACCCAACTGAGGGATCTTGTCGAATGTACCATCAGGCTTTGGCAAGAAACCGAAACCGTCAGCACCGATCACAGCACCTGCATGGATAATACAATTTGCACCTACACGACAACCCTCATAAATCTTTACTCCTGGATAGAGGATTGTTCCTGCGCCGATCTTCACGCCATCGCCGACATAAACCTGTGGATAGATTTTTGCACCAGCCTCAATAACAGCACCAGCCTCAATAACAGCGAAATCGCCTACATAGCAATCCTCTGCAACGGTAGCCTTCTCAGATATAGAGGCCATCTTGCTGATACCATTTTTCTGAGGTTTCATCGCGTTATACATCTCCAAAAGCTGCAAAACCGCCGCACCCACATCTGGCAACTTGATAAGTGTAGCTTTAACCTCCTGCTGAGGCTCAAATTCGTTAGGGACCAACACGATAGAAGCCTCTGTCGTATAGAGATACTGCTCGTATTTAGGGTTGGTCAAATATGTCAATGCGCCTTTCTTGCCGCCCTCGATAGAGGATACGGTATGCACTGCTGCACCCTTATCACCGACTACGGTACCAGACAACAATCCGGCAATCATTTCTGCTGTAAATTCCATAATGGTTGTTTTTATATTAATTATAGTGCGCAAATATATGAAAATCAATTTAAAAATCAAAATAGAGCCCCTCTGCCGAAAAAAAACCACGACAATAGAGATTGTTTCGGCTTTTTTTTGTAATTTTGAGAGTTAAAAAGTAAACAAATCAACAACATATAGCTATGAGCAATAAAAAGTATACCTTGAAAGAGGTAACAGACAAAGCATTAGAGAGAGAGTTTATTGAACTTCCTAAGCGACTCTACAAAGGCAATCGTAATTGGGTTTGTCCGCTCGATGATGATATCAAGGCGGTATTCGACCCTGAGAAAAACAAGCTCTTCCAAGACGGTGAGGCGATCCGTTGGGTTGCATACAACTCTGAAGGAGAGGTTGTAGGACGTATCGCAGCGTTCTACGACAACGAGCACGCTTATTCTTACGAGCAGCCTACGGGTGGTTGTGGTTTCTTTGAGGCCATCAACGATCAGGAGTTGGCAAACACGCTCTTCGAGGCTGCACGCATGTGGTTGGTAAGTCGTGGTATGGAGGCTATGGACGGCCCTGTAAACTTTGGTCCACGAGACTCTTGGTGGGGTCTGTTGGTCGAGGGTTATGAGTTCCAGCCACTCTATGCCAACCCTTACAATCCACCATATTACAAGGAGTTGTTCGAGGCATACGGTTTCCAGAACTACTTTAATCAGAACACATATCTGTGGCGCGTGTATGACGATGATATCAACGGCATGATCCACGAGCGAGCAAAACGCTTGATGAACACTCCAGGATATAGCTTTGCGCCAATTAACGTCAAGGATTTGGAGTCGGTAGCTGAGAACTTCCGCGTGATTTATAACAAGGCTTGGAGCCTATTTACAGGAGTTAAGCCTATGCCAAAGGAGGAGGCTCAGAAGATTATGAAGACACTGCGCCCAATCGTAGATCCAAACATCATCTTCTTTGCATATTTCAACGATGAGCCTATCGGATTCTTCATCATGGTGCCAGATATCAACCGTATCATCGGTAAGTTCAACGGCAAATTCAACCTTTGGAATAAGTTGCGTCTGATGTGGGATTTGAAGGTCAAGAAGAGTTGTGACCGTATTTTCGGAATCATCTTTGCCGTAACTCCTGAGTTCCAGGGCAAGGGTGTAGAGAGCGGTATGATTCAGTACATCTATGAGAGCTACATCCGTACAGACCGCAACTCTTACAAGACTGTGGAGTTTGCATGGATCGGCGACTTCAACCCTGTGATGAACCGTATGATCCAGACTTACGTCTGCGCAACTCGTCACAAGATGCACACTACTTATCGCTACCTCTTCGACAGAACTAAGGAGTTCAAGCGTTGCCCACGTTTGGGTATCAAGAAGCCTGAGAAAACTGCATAACAAGAGGGCGGATGCGATAATCACGAATTGAAAAATGAACTTAAAAAACTTAAAACTATAATGAAAACTACAGCCTTTACAAAATACCACATCGCAGCGGGTGCCAAGATGGCAGAGTTTGCAGGGTATAATATGCCTATCGAGTTTTCGGGCATCAACGATGAACACATGACCGTCAGAGAGAAGTGTGGCGTATTTGACGTGAGCCACATGGGCGAGATCTGGGTCAAGGGCGAGAAGGCTCTCGACCTATTGCAGCATATCGCATCGAACGATGTGAGCAAGCTATTCGATGGTAAGGTGCAGTATGCCACTATGCCTAACGGCAAGGGAGGTATCGTTGATGACATTTTGATCTATAAGTTCAGCGACACAAAGTATATGCTCTGTGTCAACGCCGCTAACACCGAGAAGGATTGGCAGCATATCTGTCGCGAGGGCGAGAAGTTCGGCATGAAGGCGGGCGTTGAGTTGGAGAACTCATCCGACAATATCGCGCAGTTGGCAATTCAGGGTCCTTTGGCGATGAAGTTGGTGCAGAAGATGACCGATGAGCCAGTCGAAGATATGGTTTACTACACTTTCAAGCAGACTAAGGTTGCAGGTTGCGAGGTTATCCTCTCGGCCACAGGATATACTGGTTCGGGCGGCTGTGAGA
>CAYTGT010000009.1:0-15809 GCA_964437405.1 uncultured Alistipes sp. | reverse complement strand
CCCTTATCAGTTGCGCGTACGTGACGGTGGTCACACTTGGGAGTATTGGCACTCGGCTCTATATAACGCTTTGCCATTCTTCAGCCGTCAGTTCAATAAGTAGTCGTTTGGCACGAAAATAGATCTTTGCGGAGGTGTCGGCTTAAGGCTTGGCACTCTCCGCTTTTTCTTTGTGGCAAAGTTTTGTATCTTTGCAGAGGCGAGAGAGAAAATTATAACAATAAAAAGAATAGATATGGAACTAAAAAAAATCCTTGATGAGCGCCGCAGTACTCGCAAATTCCTTGAGCAGCCTGTCGAGCGCGAGAAGTTGGAGAAGATATGCCAGATGGCGTTGCAGGCTCCTTCTTCGCGTAATACACGTTCAACACGCTTGTTGGTGGTGACCGATAAAGAGAAGTTGCAGGCTATGGCCGAGATGCGAGATTACGGCTCAGCTTTTATGAAGAACGCTACTGCCGCCATCGTGGTGATGGGAGATAAGCAGGCGAGTGATCAGTGGCTTACAAATAGCGTGATTTCGGCCACAATCCTCCAGTTGGCTGTGGTGGATGAGGGTTTGGCATCGTGCTGGGTGCAGATTGATGGTCGTCCTGTGTTGCAGGCTGAGCCCGATGGTAAGATGGCCGAAGAGGTTGTGCGCGAGCTGTTGGATATTCCTGAAAAATATGGTTTACTCTGCGCTGTGGCGTTGGGATACTCCGATTTTAGACCAGCCGCTTTGCCTCCATACGAGGGTGAGGAGCGCATAATGTGGCGATAGGCCGAGTGGCGAGGGTTTAAGCGGGGCGAGACCTTTGCTGATGGTTTAGGGCGTTGTTGCGATAATCTTGTCGCAACAACGCTTTTTTTACGCCTAAAAAGTGGGTTAGTTCTGAGATTTTTGTAACTTTGTATGATAACACGTCTAAGATATGAAGAAAATTTTGATCCTTTTGGCTCTTGAGGCAGAGTTAGGTGCGGAGAATGTGGCTCGGCTTAAGAGAGTGGCCGATGTGTGCTACCTCGGCGTGGGTAAGCTCAGCGCCTTTGAAGCAACCCTGCGAGCGTTGGCTCAAGCCGATTATGATGCGGTGATTAATATCGGCACCTGCGGGTCGCAACATCACCCCTATGCCACCATCTTGCGTCCTAATGTTGTGGCTCAGGGTGATATCTATGTCGATTCGATCTTTGCCACCCCTGCCGAGCAACTCTCAACGGGCGAGGGCGAAGTAGCCATATACTCCTCGGATAACTTCATCGGCGAGGATACCTCAGCGGCCACACGCAAAATCGTGGATCGCTTCGACTGTATGGATATGGAGTCTTACGCTGTGGTGCGAGCCCTTAGGTTTTATGCCGAGCAGAGCGGTACGCCATGCCCTGCTTTGCACTTGATAAAAGTTGTGAGCGATAAGGCCGATGGTACAATCTCATCGTGGGAGAGCCGTATCGCGCCGTTGCGAGAGCCTCTGCTGTGCGAGGCGATGAAACTTATCGAAGAACTTAAAAAACAATAGATATGAAACTTAGAGCAAATTGTAAGATAAATATAGGCTTGGATGTGATCTCGAAGCGTGCCGATGGCTACCACGACTTGCAGAGTGTGATGGTTCCCGTCAAGGCTCTTTTCGATGAGATTGAGATCACGCAGATCGAGGGCGAGGAGGCTGAATTTTATGCTAAGGGCATAGCGTTGGATTGTGCCCCCGAAGATAATATCTGCCTTAAGGCGTGGCGCTTGATGCGCGATCGCTATGGCGTGGGTGCTGTCCGCATCACACTCGATAAATATATCCCATTCGGCGCAGGTTTGGGCGGTGGATCGTCTGACGCCACATCGGTAATTATGGGTCTGAACGAGATGTTTGAGTTGGGGTTGGATGAGGCTCAGCTCATCTCGCTTGCTGCCGAGTTAGGTAGCGATACAGCATTCTTTGTGCGCAACTCTCCGCAGTTGTGTGAGGGTCGTGGCGAGGTGATGACCCCTGTGAAGATAGATTTGGATTATAAGTGGTTGGTGCTGATCAAACCCGAAGATAGCGTCTCGACTCGCGAGGCTTATGCTGGCGTGAAGCCTGCCATGCCCGAAGTGCCGCTCATGGAGCGTTTGGCCAAACCTATTGACGAGTGGCAAGAGTGTGTGAAAAATGACTTCGAACCATCGGTTTTTGCGGCCCATCCAGCTATTGCCAAGGCTAAAGCAGATCTGTTGGAAGCTGGAGCGTTGTATGCTGCCATGTCGGGTAGTGGTTCGGTGGTGTATGGAATTTTTGAGGATCGAGGTCGCGCAGAAATGATGCTTGATCAGACACCTTACTTGTTCATGCTATAAGAAAATATTTCATTATGAAGGCACTTCGATATATGACATTATTGTTGCTCTTGTTCTGCACGCTGAGTGTCGGGGCAGGCAACATTGTGCCACAGCCGCTCAAAATAGAGAAAAGGGGCGAAGCATTTACTATACTAACAACAACTAAGATTACACACTCCGATGCGCTACGCCCCTTAGCTCGATATCTCACGAAGTTCCTTCCATTAACTACTCAGCTTGCAAACGGAACAGAGCAGGGCGTTATTGCCCTTAAGGAGGATAAAAATTTAGCTCCAGAGGAGTATCGCTTGAGCGTCAGTCGCGAAGGTATAGAGATTCGTGGCGGCTCCTATGCAGGGGCGCATTGCGGTGTGGAGACACTATTGCAACTTTTACCCTCGGAGATCTATCGCGGCAAGGCCGAACTGCCCATCGCTGTGGGTGGTTGCGAAGTGGAGGACAAACCACGTTTTGCCTATCGCGGTTTTATGCTCGATATCTGCCGTACATGGATCGAGGAGCAGGAGCTAAAGGCCTTTATCGAGAATCTGGCACATCATAAAATCAACCGTCTGCATCTCCATCTCTCGGACGATGAGGGTTGGCGTATTGAGATAAAATCCCATCCAGAACTGACCGAAGTAGGAGCTTACAGAGGTGTCGGCTCGCCCGTTGCAGCACGCTATGGCGAGTGGGATAAACGCTACGGTGGCTTCTACACCCAAGAACAGATGCGTGAGGTGGTGGAGTTCGCGGCCGTCAGGGGTATTGAGATTATCCCCGAAATAGACCTTCCAGGTCATAGCCACAATTTGGCCAGAGTTCGCCCCGAAGTGTTGTGCAACTATATTCCAGGCCTGAAGGCTTCCGATGGCTACGACACGCGCAATGTGCTGTGTGTCGCCAAGGAGTCGAATTATGCGCTATTAGATGATGTGATGCGCGAGTTGGCCGAAGTATTTCCCTCGTCACACATCCATATCGGTGGCGATGAAGTCTCTACCTCACAGTGGATGAAGTGCCCCGACTGTAAGGCTCTGATGGCCGCGCAGGGGATGACAAGCGGCGAGCAGTTGCAGGCTCATTTTATGAATCGTGTGGCTCGCATTGTGGAAAAATATGGCAAGCAACCTGCTGTGTGGAACGAAGCTATCAATTCGGGTGATATGACCCACAAAGCACGGGTCTATGGTTGGGAGAGTGTCGAGAAGTGTTTGAAATCGACCGCCGAAGGTTACTCTACGGTCGTCATGCCTGGTGCTTACTTCTATTTTGATATGCGTCAGACTCCGCGCGAGCATGGCCACAATTGGGCGGCGATTTTTGATGCCCGCAAAACCCTCGCGTTTAACTTCGCCGAGCAGGGATTCAGCGAGGCTCAGATGAAAAATGTGGCGGGCGTGCAGGGTGCATTCTGGAGCGAAGCCTACATCTCGCACCGCGATACAGAGTACAACTATCTTGAGTATCAGACCTATCCCCGCATCTGCGCTCTGAGCGAATTGGCATGGCGTGGTGAGAGTGGCCAGTGGCCTGCGTTTTATCGCAAACTTGTCGAGAGCCATTATAGCCGTATGACCGCGATGGGGATTGATTTCAGATTGTTCCCGCCAGAGGTGGAGTATAAGGATGGTGTGTTGACAGCAAAAACCGATGATCGAAGCCGTATCTACTATCAGATTGTTGGCTCATCCGAAGAGCATCTTTATCAAGCGCCGATCAAGACCGACAAACCAGCTCGATATGGCTTTTATACTCGTTTTGAGGGTGCACGTAGCCCCGAAGCAGGAGTCAAGGCGCACTTCAGAATGTTGCAGCCGAAGGTGAAAATCACATCTTCAATCGAGCCGAGCGAGCGCTTCCCATTCTCCAATGCCGAAAGCTATGGTCGTATCTCGCGTACCGCAAGGGTAGGGCGTGCAGGCGATTGGATCCTTTATAGCTTCGAGCAACCTGTTTCGTGCCGCCGCTTAGAGGTTCGTACAGGTAATCTCCAGCTGCCGCGATATATCTTCAATGCGGGATATATGGAGGTCAGCTACGATGGCGAGAAGTTCAGTCGTGTCTGCGATCTAAAGTGTGGTGGTGGAGTGGTGGAAAACCCATCTAAGCCGATCAAGGCGGTGCGTATAACTTGCACCGAGAGTGGCAATGGAGCCGATTTTGTGACGATCCAAGCCCCGAAGGTGTATCCTAAATTGTAGAGTCTATGATGGAGCAGAATTATCATGAGGTGGAGTCGCAGAGTGAGTTGCGCGAAATAATGCTTCGTGGCGGTGTTGTCCGCTTGCAGGCTTTCCAGAATCTTGATTTTACATTGGAGCCTGTGGCTGAGGATCTCCGTTTCGAGGAGTCGATTTTTATGGGGTGTGCACTCCCTGAGCAGGTGCGTCAGCGAGTGGATGATAGTTGCATCGTCTTGCCTCGCATGAATTGTACATACAACCCTTTCCGCTCGAAACTTTATACTCCATCGGAACTTTACGCGGGATTTATGGCCACTTGCCCCGAAAGTTATGAAGATTCGTTCGACAGCCGAGTCTATAAGTGTTATATGGGTTATGGCCGTCAGGCAAAAGATATCAGCCGTACTCTTTTTAGAGCCTTGCACGATCACGCCATCACCGATGCTCTGTATGATATGATTGGCGAGTATGAGCCACGTCAAGTGGTGGCTATTATGGGAGGCCACTCAATGCTCCGTACCGATGAAAAATATATGGCAGTCGCTCGTATCAGCAAATCGCTCACCGAGCAGGGACTGCTGATGATTAGCGGTGGAGGCCCAGGTGCTATGGAGGCGACCCATTTGGGTGCATGGATGGCGGGCAGAGAGGATCAGGAATTGGTTGAGGCTGTCGGTATGTTGAGTGTGGCACCGAGTTATAAGGATCGTGAGTGGCTCAGCTCGGCTTTCCGAGTGATGGAGCGCTATCCTCGTTGCGAGAGCTTCCGCAGTATCGGAATCCCGACATGGTTCTATGGCCATGAGCCTGCTACGCCGTTTGCCAGCCATATAGCCAAATACTTCGACAATAGCATCCGCGAAGATGGCCTGTTGGCATTGGCCAAAGGTGGTGTGATCTACTCGCCTGGTAGTGCTGGGACTCTGCAAGAGGTATTCCAAGATGCAGCCCAGAATCACTACCTGACTTTCGATTTTGCCTCGCCCATGATCTTCTTCGGCGCGGAGTATTGGAGTCGCTCGATGCCTATCTACGATCTGCTGAAAGGGTTGCAGAGTCGTGGGCAGTACCGTAATCTGCTACTCTCGCTGACTGATGAGGTAGATGAGGCTGTTGAGGCGATTGTCCGATTCTCTAAAGGGCAATAATACTCTATAAAGGTGTAGAAATAATCTCTCCCGAAGGCGCGAAATTAATAGTCACATCTGTTGCTCCTCCGTCAAGTTCCACCTCGTAATAGTTGTTGCGCGGACGCTCGATGTATGCCGCCTCGTCAATCTCCCAATCGGCATATTTGCTTTGAGCTATGGCTTGCTGTATAGCTTCGGGCAGCTCCTCGGCTGTGATCGAAGTGCGCGTCATAAGCCACTCGCTGTAGAGCGAGAAGTAGAGCGTGCGCACCTTGTCGCTGTCGAGTATGTCGATCAGCACCACCCCCTGCTGGCGATCAATGTCGAGAACTTCGGCTGAAGGGTAGTTCTTGTTGATGTAGTCCATGATGCGTTGTGAGGGCAACAACGGCACATACCCCTCTCCACCTGTTGTGCTCTTGACAAATGTTCCATCTGCCAAGTAGTAGAGGTCGACCTCCATATTAGCAAAGGCTCCCTGTGCGTTCTCCACCTCGATGATGTATAGCGTAGGCATGTTGGGGCGTGTCAATTCATCGACATCATCCACTCGCCATGTGGCATACTCACCCTGCTCAAAAGAGCTCTGCACCGCAACAGGAAGCGAGGTATAGGCGATGTCGCTATCGGTCATATACCATTTCCCTGCCGAGTCATACCACGCCTCACGCTCCACGATTGCCCCATCCTCTCCCAAATCATCGAAGTCGGCGATAAGGTAATTTCGCCATGTCGACCACTCAATATCCTGCGCATCGGGATATTTTAGGAGCAGTGTCTTTTCCACCTGAGGAATGTAATCCTCCCACGAATCATTGTCCGAACAGCTTACGATTGCCGCCAAAGTCAATGCGGCCGAAACTAAAATTAGATATTTTTTCATAATAAATTGTTTTTGAGTATATTTGTACTGACCAAGAATCATGCAAAACCAACAAAAACATTAACTATATGAAAAAGAATCTACTCTCTTTCGCCTTTTCACTATTGCTGATGGCGAGTTGTTCGACTCCCGAATCTGATATTTTCCTTGAGGCCGAGTCTATGGCCGAACATGGTGGCTGGGTGCTGGATCACCAATCAATGATGCAGATGGGTTCGCCATATCTGATGGCTCATGGTATGGGTGAGCAGGTTGAGGATGCCACAACCACAATCAACGTAGAAGAGTCGGGTCGTTACCGCCTTTGGGTACGTACACGCGATTGGACTCGCCGTTGGGGTAAAGAGGAGTCTGCGGGACAGTTCCAGCTGCTCATCAACGGCAAGGCTGTGAAGACCACATTTGGTACCGAGGATGAGAATTGGCATTGGCAAGATGGCGGCATGGTGAGTTTGCGCAAGGGTGAAAACACTCTCGCTTTGCACGATTTGACGGGCTTCAACGGTCGTTGCGATGCGATATATTTCGCGGCCGATAGATCTTTCACCCCTCCTGTTGGCGAGGCTTTAGCCTCATTCCGCCGCGAGAAGAGTGGTGTTGATGTAGAGCCAGAATTGAAGGGCGAATACGACTTGGTTGTTGTCGGTGGTGGTATTGCTGGTTGCTCGGCAGCGGTGAGTGCGGCACGTTTGGGCTGTAAGGTGGCTTTGGTGCACAACCGCTATGTCTTGGGTGGCAATAACTCTTCCGAGGTGCGTGTCGGTTTGTCGGGACTTATCATGCAGAAGCCATACGAAAATCTTGGAAATTTGATGGATGAGTTGGGTGGCGTAGGCCATTGGACAAACGTTGAGGCTCGCCGCGACCCAAAGAGCGCGCGTAGCCGTCAGATCTTGAAGATTCTGGAGCAACATCCTGAGAAAAAACAGCATAACGCAGGCCCGAAGTCAAATTATGAGGATGAGAAGAAGTTGAATCTGCTCCTTGCAGAGAAGAATATCTCGTTGCACATGGGATTGCACGTAGTGCGTGTCGAGAAGTTGGGCAATAAGATTACTGCTGTCATCGGTCGTGACATCACAACAGGTCGTGAGTATCGCTTCAAGGGTCAGCTCTTTGCCGATTGTACGGGCGATGGCGATGTAGGTTATTTGGCGGGTGCCGACTATCGCATGGGTCGCGAGAGTAAAGCCGAGACAGGCGAGAATCGTGCTCCAGAGAAGGCCGATTCGTTGGTTATGGGTACTTCGGTGCAGTGGTACGCTGAGCCACAGAAGGATCCTGCTCCATTCAAGGTGTGCCCATGGGCTGTGGAGTTTGATGAAAAGACCTATCGACCCATTGTGCGTGGAGATTGGGATTGGGAAGCAGGTCTTAACGACAACCAAATCACCGAGATAGAGTATATCCGCGATTACGCCTTGCGAGCTGTGTATGGTAATTGGGATTATCTGAAAAACCGCAGTCCGAAGCGTGAGAAGTATGCAAATCATAAGTTGCAGTGGGTAGCCTATATCGGCGGTAAGCGCGAGTCGCGCCGTTTGTTGGGTGATGTGGTGCTCAAGGAGCAGGATATCGTTCAGGCTCGCCCATTCGAGGATGCCTCGTTCACTACCACTTGGGGCATCGACCTGCACTATCCTAAAAAGATTGAGGGACTGAAGGAGGAGCCATTCCTCTCGTATTGCGATGTACTCGATATCAAGCCTTATGCTGTGCCGTATCGTTGTCTCTATTCGCGCAATGTCGAGAACCTCTTTATGGCGGGACGCAACATCAGTGTGACTCACGTTGCTTTGGGTACGATCCGCGTGATGCGTACGGGCGGTATGATGGGCGAGGTCGTTGGTATGGCCGCTTCGATCTGCCGCGAGCATGATATTCTGCCACGCGGAGTGTATCAAAAACACCTCCCCGAACTCAAGACCCTGATGCGTAAGGGTGTGGGGCAGCTCGGCTTCCCAGAGGCTGATAAGTAGCGCATGAACATAGTGCGGAGCGAGAAAAAGCGTTGTCGAGGGCGAAAAATCGGTGTTAATGTTGCCGATATTTCGGCGAAAATAATAACTTTGTGAGGTTAACGATAAAATTTTACGGTTATGCAAAATAAACTCAGAGCCGCAGAGAGGCTCTTGGAGGTAATGGATACTCTCAGAGAGAAGTGCCCGTGGGATCGTGAGCAGACCTTCTCTTCGCTTAGAAATAACACCATCGAGGAGACCTATGAGTTGGTGGATGCCATCGCTGATGAGAATATGGAGGGGATTCGCGAGGAGTTGGGCGACCTGCTTCTGCACGTGGTCTTCTATTCGAAGCTCGGTGAGGAGGTTGGAGCATTCGACTTTGCCGATGTAGCCAATGCCGAGTGCGACAAACTCATCTATCGCCATCCTCATGTTTATAGCGATATCCACGCTGACACGCCCGATGAGGTGATGAAGAATTGGGAGGAGCTCAAGCTCCGCAAAAAGAAGCGTCAAGGCGGTGGTATCTTGGGCGGCGTGCCACGCTCGCTGCCTGCTATGGTGAAGGCTGTCAGAATCGGCGAGAAGGCCGCGAGTGCAGGCTTCGATTGGGAGAAAAAGGAGGATATTTGGCCAAAGGTGAAGGAGGAGATTGCCGAGATCGAGGCTGAGATGAAGAGCGGCAACGAGAAGCTTATGGCTGACGAGATTGGCGATCTGTTCTTTGCGCTGATCAATATGTGCCGCCTCTATGGGGTCGACCCCGAATTGGCGTTGGAGCGTACCAATAAAAAGTTTATCTCTCGTTTCCAACATATGGAGGCTGAGGCAGGCGATAAAATGCTCAGCCAAATGAGCGCCGAGGAGCTGGATCAGCTTTGGTGCTCAGCAAAGAGGGCTGAATAACACGCATATTGGGTGTTAATTATGAGAAACATCGCAATTCTCGCCATCGTAATCGTTGTTGCTTTCAGTAGTGCTTGCGGCAATGTCAGAAACAAGACTGAGAAGGCTTCAGAAACAGTATGTGCTGAGGTTGAGCAGGCGAAGCAACTGCCCGATGGAGCTATTGCGTTTGATTATGCAAACCATCTCTATTTCGATGTTCTCTTGCGTGACTCAATCCCTGCGAGGATGATTTTTGATACGGGCAACACCAATATACTGCTTGACACAAAGTTCTTCAAAAAACATTTTGCTCCGTCAAACACTCTGCAAAGGACGTTGATTCAAGGTGCGGGCAATAGTTTGGAGGCTGCATATCGCGATGTGAGCGATTGGAAGTATCGCGTGGGCGAGCATAGCCTAACCGAGCAGGGAGCCATCGTGATGGACTTGCGGAAAATTCTTGGCGACCAAGTTGATGGCATGTTCGGGATGGAGTTTATGCGAGGCCGAAAGGTGGAGTTTAATTATGCTGATGGCTATATGCTCATCCTGCCACAAGAACATCAACCAGCCGAAGGGTATGTTTGCGTTCGGTGCAAGTGGTTGGATCAGCGACAAGCGAGGATGGTTATGCCCATCAGCATAAAAATCAACAATGATGTTTCGTTTGACGGCAACTTCCTTGTTGACATGGGGTCGAGCGGTGGCGTGAGCCTTAATAGTAATTTGGCTGCAAAACTGAAGCTTAACAGAGTCCTCCCCGATGTGAAAAAGAAGATATATGATACGGGTGGCGTTGGTGGTTCGCGTATCGATTATACCTTCAAGGCTGACAGAGTGTCGGTTGCGGGATGTGATATTCTCGGCATGAAATTAGATTATTCGGGCAATACGCAGGGTATGATGGCCGAAGATCGCTACGATGGTCTGGTTGGCAATGCTTTGTTGGAGCATTTCGATGTTATAATTGATTTTGCGAAGTGTGAGATATGGCTTCGTCCAAATAAGAATTTTAACGTCACCGCCAAATACGACTTAGGGATAACATTAACACCTCGAAAAGATTGCTGGGTTGTGAAAGGCTTAATCGAGGGTGGAAATGCAGCTAAAGCAGGCCTAAGGAGAGCTGATATTGTTTTGTCCATTAATGGGCTAACTCCAGAGAAGATTGATATGAAAATGCTCAAGCAGATGAATCGTTCGGCAGATGATTGGAGTGTCGAAATAATGCGCGACAATACAAAATCGAAGATCGTGTTTGAAAAAGAGAAATATTGATTATCTTTATATAAATTTTGAATCTTGAATTAAAACTATGGCATACATTAAAGAGGTAAGAGGGCACACCCCTCAGATTGGTGAAAATACATTTTTGGCTGAGACAGCCGTAATTATTGGCGATACAACCATCGGTCGCGATTGCTCGATATGGTTTGGCGCGGTGTTGCGTGGCGATGTGAATAAAATCACCATCGGTGACCGCACCAACATCCAGGACGGAGCTGTGATCCACACCCTCTACGATGGCTCTCCCAAACCATCACAGACCCACATCGGCAACGATGTTTCAGTTGGCCACAACGCCACGATTCATGGCGCTATTATCAAGGATAGCTGCCTGATTGGTATGGGTGCAACGGTGCTCGATAACGCCATTGTCGAGGAGGGATGTATCATTGCGGCCAATGCTCTGGTATTGTCGGGAGCGCATCTTGAGCCAAATTCGGTATATGCTGGCGTGCCTGCCAAGAAGGTTAAGGAGATCACTCCTGAGCAGCGCGAAACCATCGTGAAGCGTACTGCCCGCGATTATCAGCTATATGCTTCTTGGTACAAAGAGGAGTAGGCGGAATGTGCCTAACATGGTGATTTTGGCGTTACGCTTGTGTCACTCCACCGCACCCGTAACGGGTGATTTATAAGTGGGAGAATAGCTCTGCTTAAGAGTGTAACAAGGCCAATTAAGCACGTCACTCCATCGAAGGCGTTTTATGAGTGGGAAAGTTGTCCTGCTTGTGACCGTCTTTAGAGAGGGTTGCACGGCAGCATAAAACAGGTCTTAGACCTGCGTCACTCCACCGAAAGTCTTTAGACTTGAGTATTGGAGTCTCTAACGACAAAAACGAGTGTAGAGATTCCAATCATCACTCATAGAACTCGTGATGTGGAATGACGATAATAATGCTACGGAACAGAAGTACATATTTTAAGATAATTTAGTCAGATTCAAACAACCTAAAACTCTGCCACTGCCCGATTGAAGTTGCATAATGATTAAAACTTTGTCGAGATGAACCTATTAAAGAGACGTCATTCAAGCCTTGTGCTGAATATTCTTATTGCTTTTGTGATCACCCTGACGGTGAACTTCTCCTATCTGCTCTCGATTATCGTGGAGCAGCGTGAAGCCGCAGGTACTCAGCAACAACAGCAAGGACAAGAGGTGGTGGTGCGAGTTCGCCCCGAAGTGCGCGGCGAGTTACATCTGTCGAAAGATGGCTATGGCTACATCTTGTGCGATACAGTCATCGTGTCGCCTCGAGGGGAGTATCATTTGGATTCGATTTTTGTCACGAATCGCAAGGCGCGTTGGTATAATTTGTGTGATGGCGATCAGATTGTCTGTAACTTCTTCCCTCCACGAGGTGAGGCCAACCCTCAGTTGGATAAGGTGATCATGCAGAATGGCAACGAGATCCCTGCGCCAGTGATCTATGACCGCCCGAAACGTAATGAGGATATGGCGGTGCAGCTCTTCTACTATTTTACGCTGACTTTCGTGTTGCTCTCGATCATGACGGCCAAATTGGATCTGCACAACACCTCGAAAACCTACTACACCTACCGATGCCTGTTGGTTGTAATCACCACTGTGGCTTGCTACTTCATCGCGCCATTCATAAATTGGCAGACGGGTAAGGTTATGATGATTTTCCAGCATCAGCCCAATATGATGATTGATTGGATGGTGATCCTCAAGTGTATCGTTGTGCTGGTGGTGGCTACACTCTATGGCCGAATCTATACCCTGCTCTTTGAGCAGCGAAGAATCCTTTTGGAGAATGAGCAGCTGCGTACCGAGAATCTTCAAAATCAGTACAATATGCTTATGGGTCAAATCAGCCCTCACTTCTTCTTCAACTCGCTCAACTCGCTCTCGATGTTGGTGCGCGAAGATGATAAGCAGAAGGCGTTGGAGTATATTGATCAGCTATCGTACACTTTCCGCTATATCATCCAGAATGGTCAAAACACCAAATCTGCGCTCATTGACGAGATGGCTTTTGCAAAAGCGTATGGCGAACTCTTTAAGGTGCGTTATGCCGACAAACTCTTCTTCGATATTGATATTGACGAGCAGTATAACGAGTGGTTGTTGCCAGCTTTGACGCTTCAGCCGCTGATCGGCAATGCCGTGAAGCATAACACCATCACGCGTAAACATCCATTCCATATATCGATCCGTACCGAAGGACCTGTGCTTGTGGTCTCTAACCTTAAGGCGCCTAAGTTGGAGTCGGAGCCATCGACAGGTATCGGCCTAAAGAATCTGAGTAGCCGTTGGAAACTCATTGCGGGCACCGATATCGAGATCATTGACACCGAGAAGGAGTTTATCGTCAAACTTCCGTTGCAGCGCCCTTCAGTTGGGTAATGTTGTATTGCATGGTGGTCGGGGAGAGTATCGCTGTACAAATCGGCGAATGTTAATTTTCTTCTGTGCAGGATAATTTTCTCTGTTGCCAATCGTTTTATTTCCAAACAGCAAACCGAATGAACGTATTGATAATCGAAGATGAAACGGCTGCTGCCGTAAATCTCAAAGCAATTTTAAAGAAAGTAGCTCCCGAATATAACGTCATAAACGTATTGGAGAGTATAGAGGATGCTGTTGACTTCT
The DNA here is from genome assembly GCA_964437405.1 of uncultured Alistipes sp. GTDB lineage: Bacteria > Bacteroidota > Bacteroidia > Bacteroidales > Rikenellaceae > Alistipes. Next base: position 2,558 of record CAYTGT010000009.1, on the reverse strand, counting down.
TCAGCGAGGAGCGACAGACGGAACCCGATTTGGTCTTTCTGGATATTCACTTAGCCGATGGCGAGTCGTTTCGCATATTTGATCAGGTCGAGATCACGTGCCCGATCATCTTTACTACGGCCTATGATGAATATGCGCTCAGAGCCTTCAAGGTCAATAGTATTGATTACATCCTCAAACCAATCAAGGAGGATGATTTGAAGCGTGCCATCGAGAAACTCTCGATCCTGAGCGGCATGGAGCGCAAGGAGTATAATTCACGCGTGAATAATATGATCGAGGAGAACAAGCAGTCTAAGCAGGAGAGCCAGCATGTATTCTTGGTGCACTATAAGGATAAGATCATTCCGCTCTCGGTGAGCGATATCGCCTACTTCTACACCTTCAACGAGAAGGTGACGGCCACCACCCATGGCGGCGAGAAGTATCAGGTTGACCGTACGTTGGAGGTGCTGCAAGCCTCGCTCCCGAATAACGATTTCTTCCGCGCCAACCGCCAATTTATCGTAGCACGCGAGGCCGTAAAGGACATTGCTGTGTGGTTCGGCAGTCGTCTGGCGTTGAACCTCAAGGTCGAGACTCCAGAGCGAATTATAATCTCCAAAGCACGTGTTCCTGAGTTTAAACAGTGGCTCATGGCGTTTCAACCCTCAAATTAGTCGTTTCACCCCCTTAAGTTCGGCATTTTACCCCCTAAGGTGAACAGATTTTTATAATTGTTACTACCTTTGTATCAGTTGAATTAAACAATTTTTGAAAATGAGAATCGTAAAATTATTAGTTCTTGCACTCTCTCTGATGGTTGGAGTGAGCGCAGCAGCTCAACCACAAGGCCCTCAGGGTCAAGGTGAGCGTCAGAGAATGAATCCTGAGCAGATGGCTAAGTCTCAGACTGATCGTATGGCTAAGAGTCTCGACCTTTCGGAGGAGCAGCAGAAGAAGTTGTATGATTATAACTTAAAGAATATTCAGGAGCAGCAGAAGCAGAGTGAGCAGATGCGTGCTAACCGTGATCAGGGTCAGCAGGGTCAGGGTCAGATGCCAGACTTTAGAAATATGACAGACGAGCAGCGTCAGGAGTTCATGCAGAAGATGCAGAAGGAGCGTGAGGCTCGCGAGGCAGCTCAGGATAAAGCGATGAAGGAGATCTTGACAGATGCTCAGTATAAGAAGTGGCAGAAGCAGAAGAAGGCTCAGGAGTCGCGTCAGCGTCAGATGATGCAGGAGCGTATGCAAGACGGTCAGGGTGGCTTTGGTGGTCCTGGCGGCGGCTTCTAATTGATATAACTCGCCCGCGAGAGTACAACCCAAGCGGGAGTGAGTTAAAGAGTTCCATTGGGGCAGTAATGGAGATTAGGTTGTTTTTCAGAGGGTGTCAGTTTTGGCTGACACCCTCGCTTTTTATCTTTATGCTTTAGCTTGAATTAGCCGCAAAATCTTTAATCGACTTTACTCTTTTTCTTAAATGGATTAAGATCGCTCAGACGCTCTGTTGCCGACACCTTCACAGCACCAGCGATACTCTCCAATCCCTGCTTTGCAATCGCAGGAACCTCCTTAATTGCGCTCTTGCGGGCCTCGCGGCGTATCTTCTTGCGCTCCTGCTTAAAACGCTTGCTTCCCATCTCTAAATAACGCATTGTCATCTTTCCTATACGCAAGGTGAGGTAGGCATTCATCGCGCCATTTATCGAGGAACTGATAAGCGTCTTGGCCAATCCGCCCGCCACCGAGCCGAAGATCTCGCTTGTGTCAATCTCGTCAAGTATGTTGTCTGTGATGCTGATGATGAGTGCCGAGGAGATGATCACCACATATAACTCAAAGAGTTGGGTGAATGTCGGACGGCGATGACGCATCTGCACTAAACGGTTGATCATCTGTATGTTGATGCCCAACGCTGTGATTATATCCAACGATCCGTTTTGGCTTATTCCCGTTACGATAAATACGTTGAGCGCCGATTGACGAATCACTTTATTGGCCTGCTCATCGCGCTCGGCCAGCACCAACTGCGCACCCTGCAAAGGGGTCTCGGCCGTAGAGAAAAGCTCCTTCTCCTGCTCGTTTAGCTTCATGCGGCTGATATAACGTGCAAGCTCCGACTGCTCCATTTCGGCGAGTTTGTCACGATTGTCACCCTCCATCGAAGGGGTGAACACAAAACGCAATGTTGGCCATGCGATGAATCGTAAGATAAAGAGTCCCAATACGATATAGAATCCATATCCTACCCACGGATGAATCTCGGCAGCCTTGTCGGCTATTGTGATGATGTTGCTCACAAGCGAGATGATTACCACCATGATGATCGCTACTGCGCAAATTATAAAACTCTTCTTACTCATAACTTTCTGTTTTGTTTTCTATTCTTTTTGGTCGCCGCGCCCATCTATCTGTTGCGCACATATAGTCAACTTTGGGTCTGGCGCACCTCTAAGAGGTGTTTTATGTTGCCATGCAACCCTTTTCTAAAAGTCTTATAAATCAGATATATTTATATAGGTAATTATATACAAAGTTACACTTAAATATTTTGTTATCAAAGAAACGAGGTC
>CAYTGT010000008.1:0-17442 GCA_964437405.1 uncultured Alistipes sp. | reverse complement strand
TCCAGCATGACTCCAGCCCGAGCCGTTGAGCATTAAGATCTTTTCACCTGCTTTTACTCGGCGTAATATCACAGCGTGTGTTTCGGCCTTGCCCGAAGAATTTTGGTTTGAGAAGCGCGACACCTTTTCGCTACCTTGCAAGATCACAGCCAACGAAATATCCCCATCACGTTGAGGATCGCGGCTATCCGAAGCAGCTTCGGTCAGTGCAATCCAATTTTGTCCCTCATTAATATGCTTTACATCGTGCATTACAACACCTGCAGCAACCTCAATCTCGCCTTCAAAGCCACTTAGCTCATATTCTTGAAAAGTGAATCGGCTGTTTGCATCGAGCCATATACGGCGTTTGATTACCACATCGCGATTACCAATCGACACGGGAGCATAGACAAACTCCGCTTCGGTGCGCAAAGGACCATTGGCCACGCATTGTTGACGGATATAGTTGCCGCTGAGTTTCAGCTCGCCATCCCCAACAACCGCCAAAGCACCGCCACCGAGCGTATTGCCTACCTTGTAGCAATCCATTCCTGAGCCATAATTATGGTGATAGTCGTTGCGAGCAAACCACTCGTTGATAATCAACTTCTCGGTACTCTTTACCCACACATCAACGCCTTGTGTCTGAGGATCTTTCAGCCGAGGCCCATAGATGCGATAGGCCGTTAGGTTGTTCTCCCAAGCGTAATCATCCATACGCTCAGGAACATATCGACCATATACTTGCTGAGGATATTCGTCTGCTCGTTTTCGGCGAATCTTATAGTGGCTTTCGCCCGAAGCCCCTACCGAAGCTTGGAAAATCAGCTTCTGAGCCGCGCCATTTGCATCGAAGATAATCTGCGATGGAATTTGAGTTCGATCCTCGCCTATGACGGCAACCCTATCGGGCGTAAGGTTGTGTCCTTTGAGCTCCGACCACTCGATCTCTACGCTCTCGTTTATTCTCTCATGCGACAACGGGTTACTCACCGTAACCTCCACTCCACCAGCGACAACGCCACAACCGCAAAGCCACAGCGTAGCGGCACCCGCAGTGACAAGACTCAGCAAGATTTTCTTCATATTTAGAGGCTATTTTTAGATTTTATTTGGGTTGTTTACCTATATATGCCAATATACCGCCATCGACATACAACACATGGCCGTTAACAAAGTCCGAAGCCGAAGAAGCCAAAAATACTATCGGCCCTTTCAAATCCTCTGGACGACCCCAACGAGCTGCAGGGGTCTTAGCGATGATAAATGAGTCGAATGGATGAGGGTTGCCATCAGCATCTGGCTCGCGCAGAGGTGCTGTCTGAGGTGTGGCGATATATCCTGGGCCGATGGCGTTACATTGTATATTGTATGCACCATACTCCGAGGCGATATTGCGCGTCAACATCTTTAGTCCACCCTTCGCCGCAGCATAGGCCGAAACTGTCTCACGACCCCACTCCGACATCATCGAGCAGATGTTGATAATCTTGCCACCGCCACGTTCGATCATGCTCGGAATCACGGCCTTAGCCATGATAAACGGAGCTACAAGATCAATGTCAACAACCTCCTCGAACTCCTCTACCGACATCTCATGCATCGGGATACGCTTGATGATACCAGCATTGTTGACCAAGATATCCACTGCACCCAACTCCTGTTCAATCGAGCTGATCATCGTCTTTACAGCCACCTCATCTCTGACATCGCAGATATAACCACGTGCCTCGATTCCTTTGGCTTGATATTGAGTCAATGCACTCTGCAAATGCTCCTCACTGCGACAATTAAAGGCTATTTTCGCGCCCGCCTCGGCCAAAGCCTCTGCCATTGCGAAACCTATACCATAGGCGGCACCTGTCACTAAGGCCACCTTACCTTCCAACGAAAAATTTACCATATCTCGTACGTGCTACTTTAAGTCTGTAATAGCCGAAAAATCCTGATCCGAGTAGTCTAAGTTCTCGCCACCCATACCCCAGATAAAGGTGTAGTTGTGGGTTGCAGCGGCGCTATGGATCGACCACTCAGGCGACAAGACAGCCTGCTCACCACGCATCCAGATGTGGCGAGTCTCATCTACCTCGCCCATAAAGTGGCATACGGCGTGCTCCTCTGGTACTTCAAAATAGAAGTAAGCCTCCATGCGGCGAGAGTGAACATGTGCAGGCATGGTGTTCCACACGCTACCCGTCATCAGTTCGGTCATACCCATCTGCAATTGGCATGTCGGCAACACCTCACGCACCAACATCTTATTGATATTGCGGTCATTCGAGCCCTCTAACGATCCCATGTGTACAACGATAGCATCGGCCTTAGTCACTTTACGATCGGGATAGGTGTGGTGCGCAACGCATGAGTTGAAGTAGAATTTAGCAGGAGTGGCGGTATCTTCGCTCTCGAAAAATACCTCACGCTCGCCTGCGCCTAAATAGAGAGCCTCCTTATAATCAAGCTCAAACACTGTTTCACCCACCTTCACGCGACCTCGACCGCCAACATTGAAGATACCCAACTCGCGGCGAGCCAAAAAACAAGGCGCTTTCAGAGGGTCGATAGCCTCCAACTTCAGCGATTCTGCAACAGGCATTGCGCCACCGACAACCATACGGTCGTACATCGAATAGACCATATTAACCTCATCGGCTGCAAACAACTTTTCGATCAAAAAATCCTCTCTCAATCGAGCTGTATCATAGCTCTTAGCATCACGCGGATGAGCCGCATATCTTACTTCGTAATTGGTTTTCATTTATGATTTAAGTTTAGTTTTACATATTTCTGACTAAAAATTAAAATATCCTTTGGCGTTGTTGTAGCTGATATTCTCAACCATCTGACCGAGGAAATCCAACTCGCTCGCAGGCAACAATCCCGCCTCAACATCGGCTCCTATCAAATTGCAGAGCGTACGGCGGAAATACTCATGGCGCGGATAACTCAGGAAGCTGCGCGAGTCGGTCAACATTCCCACAAAACGGCTCAACAGACCCAACAACGAGAGAGCATTCATCTGTCGCTCCATACCATCCTTCTGATCCAAGAACCACCAGCCTGAACCGAACTGTATTTTACCCGCAATTTCGCCATCTTGGAAGTTGCCGATCATAGTGGCAACCATCTCGTTATCGCGTGGGTTGAGGTTATAAAGGATTGTCTTGGTCAGCTTGCCCTGCTGGTCGAGACGATCCAAGAATTTGGCCATATTCTTAGCCAAAGTGAAATCGCCGATAGAGTCGAAGCCCGTATCCACACCGATAGAAGCCATCTTACGGCTATTGTTGTTACGAATCACTCCGAAGTGGAATTGCTGAGTCCAGCCGCTCTCCCAATCCATCACGCCACCCTCGACAAGCATCGCACTCTTATATACACGTATCTCTTGTGGAGTAAGTTCCGCCCCACCATAGACCTTCGAGAAGATAGATTCCACCTCGGCCATAGTATAATCCTCAGCATAGAACTCCTCCACGCCATGATCACTCAAGCGGCAACCCACACTCTCAAAGAAGCGATGACGCACACGCAGAGCCTCAATCAACGTGGCAAACGACTTGATCTCAACACCCGACACCTCAGCCAAACGATCGACATAAGCCTTGAACGCCGCAGGGTTCTCTACCGCCATAGCCTTGTCGGGTCGCCATGTAGGCAAAATCTTACACTCGAAACCATCCTCACGGCACTTGATATGGTGCTCCAACGAATCTATTGGATCATCGGTTGTACAAACCACCTTGACATTATATCGGCGCATCAACCCACGAGCTGAGTATTCAGGCTTCTGTAACAGCGCCGAACAATGTTCGTAGATCTCGCGAGCACTTTCGGGTTTGAGTAGAGTCTCCACTCCAAAAGCGGTCTTTAGCTCCAAATGAGTCCAATGGAATAGCGGATTGCGCATAGTGTATGGCACCGTCTCGGCCCACTTCTCAAACTTCTCCCAATCGCTTGCATCGCCTGTGCAATAACGCTCGGCAACACCGTTTGTACGCATTGCACGCCACTTATAGTGGTCGCCATCGAGCCATATCTCACTCAGATTTCTGAATTGGTGATCCGAAGCCACATATTCGGGATTGAGATGGCAATGATAATCTATAATCGGCATTTTAGCAGCATGCTCATGGTAGAGTATCCGCGCCGTATCGCTCTGTAAGAGGAAGTTTTCGTCATTAAAGGCTTTCATGTCGTTATTAGTTTTGTTTACAAATATAGCGAAATATTAAGCAATATCATTGCCACAACCTCTTATTTTTTTGTATTTTTGTTTCAACAAAATTATTTGAATATGAAACGGATTGTTTTACTTTTATGCGCTCTACACGTCATAGGTACACTATGCGCACAGACTATCGAGCATGAGTCATCTTCGCCAACATTGCGAAAAGTGGATCGCGCAGCAGAACGAATGAAAAACAAGATCATAGACTCAAGAACTTCAATAAAGCCAACTGGAACAATATATTATGTATCAGCAGACGGGGATGATAGCAACGATGGACTTTCACCACAAAAAGCCATACGCACAATAGAAAAGGTGAATACCCTAAAATTAAAGCCTTCGGATGCAGTGATGTTCCACCGTGGTGATTTGTGGCGCGGCACTATCTTCACAAAACCGGGCGTCACCTACTCTGCTTACGGCAAAGGGGAGAAACCTTGCATCTATGGTTCTCCCTACGATACAGCGCATGATGGGCAATGGATTGCTACCGACGTTCCGAATGTATATGTGTATGACAGGGAGCTCCCCAACGACGTAGGTACGATAGTATTCAATCACGGAGAGGCTGGTTGTGCCTTCAAGGTTATTAAGATGTTGAAAAAAGGGTCTCCATCACGACATATTGCAACCAGAGAAGAGTTTGAGAGCTATCGTGATTTGAAGCGCGACTTGGACATGTATCACGATTACCTTACGACCAAACGTCTATATCTATGCTCTACCGAGGGTAACCCCTCCGAGCGATATGAGTCAATGGAGATATTGCCACGAGTAAACATATTTCGAGCTGCGGACAATGTAACCATCGATAATTTCAACATCAAATACTGTGGAGCACACGCTATTGGCAGTGGCTCAAACAAGGGTTTAACCGTAACAAATTGTACCCTTGGATGGATCGGTGGCTCTGTACAATACGAGGTCCCCGAAGGTAACGCATGTCGTTTCGGTAACGCTATCGAGATATATGGTAGTTGTGAAAATTTCACCATCGACAATTGTTATGTATATCAAGTTTATGATGCTGCCTTGACGCATCAGCATCAAGGTGATGTAAATGAATTATTGACGATGAAAAATGTACGATACACCAACTGTCTGGTGGAAGAGTGCGTTTATGGTATAGAGTATTTCCTCGGACGAGCAAACACCATCAAGGAGCACTATATGCTCAACATACTATTCAAAGGCAATATCATTCGCAGAGCAGGCATGGGCTGGGGTAATCAGCGACCAGACTCCACAACTCCTGCCGCTATCAAATCGTGGTCACATCATAACAACAGAGCTTTTAATTTTGTTATTAGCCACAATATATTCGATCGCAGCACCTACGACTTACTCAACATCTGTTATCGCGATACCTATTCATCGCCCAAGATGGAACATAATACCTACATTCAATATAACAATGCTGATGGTGGTCATATTGGACAGGATCGCAAATTCTATCGTTATGACGAAAACTTCCCTGACGCCATGAAACGCACATTCGGAGATCGAAATAGTAATTTTATTTTTATCGAGCGCTAATTAAGATATATTTCGTATCTTTACGGTCAGAATCAAACATTTTAATTTTTACACATTATGGAATTTGAAGGCGTAGTTTATAAGATAATGCCTGCCACTACAGGTACTTCGGCTCGTGGCGACTGGCAGCGTCAAGAGGTGATCTTCGAGATCCCAAGCGAATTTTCACGCAAGGTATGTGTCATCTTCTTCAACCGTCCGAGCGATGTCGCTTCGCTCAAGGAGGGCAAGACTTACACAGTATCCATCAACATCGAATCACGCGAGTATAATGGTCGTTGGTACACCGATGTACGTGCATGGCGTGTACAGCCTAAGCAGGAGGAGGTTGCATCAGCACAGTCTATGCCTGAGATGCCACCTATCGCCGATGAGCCTCAATATACATCAACATCGTCTGCCGCCGAGGTTGACGACCTCCCATTCTAATCAGCAAAGTGAGGGTAATTCTCGGCTCTGATTAAGAACTCTGTATACTATAAACCCCAACAGAATCCTTCAAAAAGCGTCTGTTGGGGTTATTGTATTTGATATTTGTAGATTACAACTTAATCGGCATATATCGTGGGACAAAGCTCTTCATTGCCAACCAGCTTGCCAAATAAGCTACGGCGCAGAACGAGAAGGCGATCATATAACCAGCCTCGATGCCTGTGTATCCCATAAATGAGAGTGCGCTCGACTCAGCATAGTCGAACAGGTTACCTGCGCCCAATTGTATGCAGAACGATCCAATACCGCCAGCCATGCCGCCGATGCCTGTGATGGTGGCAATCATCGACTTAGGGAACATATCACCAACAGTAGAGAAGATGTTGGCCGACCATGACTGATGTGCTGCCGCAGCGATACCGACAATCACAACAGGGAACCAATATGAGTATTGCGCCAATGGCTGTGCCAAGAGTGCCAAAAGCGGGAAGAATGCAAAGATCAACATCGCACGCATACGTCCTGCGTATGGGTTCATCTTGTATTTCTCGATAAAAATTGTTGGTAGGTAGCCACCCAAAAGCGATACCATCACAATCAGATATAACACACCCAGCGCCAACTGGAACTCAAAACTTGTCGAAGCCATGCCGCAAGCGTTCTTTAAATATGATGGCATCCAGAATAGGTAGAACCACCACACGCCATCGGCGATGATCTTTCCCGAAATAAATGCCCAAGTCTGGCGGTAACCGAAACACTGCCAAAGTGAAGGTTTGGGACTCTTTTCTACAGCTTCAGCAGAAGCCTTTGCGTCAATCTTCTCCTGCTCCGAATCGGAATTTATATAGGCCAACTCGGCTGCATTGACATGTGGGTTCTGATCGGGTTTATTGTAAAGGAATTGCCAAAATCCCATCCAGACAAAACCTAATGCACCGATGATGATAAAGGCGGCTTCCCAACCGAATTTATCAGCCAATGTAGGGATTGTAAATGGCGCAAGCAGAGCACCGATGGTAGATCCTGCGTTGAAGATACTTGTCGAGTAGGCGCGATCTTTCTTAGGGAAGTATTCTGCTGTGGCCTTAATTGCCGCAGGGAAGTTTCCCGCTTCACCTATCGCCAAGACACATCGAGCCATGATAAAGAAGGTGAGCGATACGGTGGCTATCTTAGCGGCTAAATCTACATTCTCCACAGCGGCACGCAGAGCCTCAGCATCGGGCAATCCTACTACCCATTCTGTTGCCACGCCGCAGAGTGCGTGTACACAAGCACCTACCGACCATATGCCGATAGACCACATATAGCCTCGCTTGGTGTCGAGGAAATCCACGATTCTGCCTGCAAAGAGCATCGCAATGGCATAAACGAGAGAGAAGATACCCGTAACCCAGCCGTAATCGGTGTTGCTCCAATGAAATTCGGGACGGATGAAATCCTCCCATGTAAGCGATAGAACCTGACGGTCGAGGTAGTTGATTGTTGTGGCGAAGAACAAGAGGCCACAAATCATCCAACGATACGAGGTCATTTTAGTTGTTGGTTGGTTACTCATAGGTTATTGATTTTGCTATTTGTTTCAGGTTTTGTTTCGTGATTTAAGCTGAAGTCAGAGAAAGAACTCTCTATTTCCTGCATTTGGCAATTATCTCCAATGCCGAGCGACACTTCTGTGTGATTGCTTGCCAATCTCCGTTTGCGATCCACTCCTTTGGGAATAGCATCGAGCCCATGCCGACAACCGTCACTCCCGCCTTGAACCATGCTGAGAGATTCTCCTCGGTAGCCTCGACAGCACCTGTTGCCATGATCATCGACCACGGCATAGGAGCTAAAACATTCTTTACGAACGATGGCCCACCGACATTGCCTGCGGGGAAAATTTTTGTCAAGTCACATCCTGCCTCTTGTGCAGCTCCTATCTCCGATACCGAGCCACAGCCTGGTGTGTAGGGGATCAAACGGCGGTTGCAAACTTTTGCAACATCAGCGTTAAAGAGTGGGCCGACAACGAAATTAGCTCCCAGCTGTATGTATAGAGCGGCGGTAGGGGCGTCAACGACACTGCCCACACCTAAAATCAATTCGGGACACTCTTTGGCTGCCCATTTCACAAGTTCGCCGAAGATCTCGTGAGCAAAGTCGCCACGATTGGTAAACTCGAAAGCTCTCACGCCTCCTTCGTAACAAGCCTTAGCCACCTGTTTGGCGATCTCTAAATCGGCATTGTAGAATACGGGAACCATGCCCGTCTGCTTCATTGTCTGAAGCACATCTATTTTGGTAAAACGTGCCATATTTAAATGTTTTATCTCGATACGCGGCCTGAGCCGTCACCCTTCATCAAATTCTCCACTTCGGCAACCGTAACAAGGTTGAAGTCGCCATAAATCGTATGCTTCAAAGCAGAAGCCGCCACCGCGAAGTTCAATGCGCGCTGATCGTCACCCTTGAACTCTCTGAGGCCATAGATCAGACCGCCCATAAATGAATCTCCGCCGCCGACTCTGTCTACGATATGTGTGATGTCGTAACGTGGTGATTCGTAGAGTTTCTCGCCATTGAACAAAACTCCTCCCCATGTGTTGTGGTTGGCATTGATCGAGCCGCGAAGTGTGATGATAACCTTTTTGGCGCGAGGGAAACGCTCCATAAGCTGAGAGCAGACACTACGGAAAGCTGCGGCATCCACCTCGCCTTGTGTGGCTGTCACGTCAAAACCTTCGGGCTTGATACCGAAAACCTTTTCGGCATCCTCCTCATTGCCGAGGATCACATCGCAGCAGGCTACCAATTCGGGCATTATCTCAGCTGCCGTCTTACCATATTTCCAAAGGTTTTTGCGGAAGTTAAGGTCGCATGAAACCGTTACGCCCATCTTGTTAGCCGCCTGACAAGCCTCCAAGCATACCTCAGCGGCCGAAGCACTGATAGCTGGGGTGATACCTGTCCAATGAAACCAATCGGCATCGTGGAATACCTCCTCCCAATCAATCATACCTCGCTCGATGGTCGAGATCGAAGAGTGGGCACGATCGTAGACAACCTTGCTCGGACGAGCTACTGCGCCTGTCTCCAAAAAGTAGATTCCCAAGCGCTCACCGCCATGAATGATATGTTTTGTACCTACACCATGCTTTCTAAGCTCGGCTTTACAAGCCTCTGCAATGTCGTTTTGAGGTAGACGTGTTACGAACTCGACCTCCGTGCCATAATTGGCCAACGAAACGGCGACATTAGCCTCTCCTCCTCCGAATGTGGCAGAGAGAGATGTGGCTTGCGAGAAACGGAGATAGTCGGGCGTAGCTAAACGCAACATGATCTCTCCGAAAGTTACAACTTTACTCATTGTTTATATCTTAGATGTTGATTCGACAACCTTTAATTTTGACAAATCTAACAAAAAAGATGCAGAAATCAAAGTCTATCACCCCTTTATATGGGTTTCTGCTCAATAAAAATCCTATTTGCAGGAGTTGCGCAGAGAAAATAATTCCTATTGACAATAATTTTTTGAGTTCAGTTGCCGTTAAAATAGTTGAAGATAATTTTGCAGGTATCGCCCCATTTGTTATCTTTGTAACTGTTAAGCCCAGACCTATCTGCAACGGGCGATTGATGTAAGGTAATTTGATAAAACTATATTTTGAGATGAAAAGATTTTTTATGACTATGATGTCAGTAGTGTTAGCTACTGTATTATTTTCTTCGTGTGAGAGTAAGGTTGAGAGCGATCATGTAGACCGTTTGCCAGGCGATTGGGTGTTGACTAATGTCTATCCTGAGGCTGCTGCAAAATATATCAAGGTTGGCGATACAATTACATTTGGCGAGGATGGCAAAGTGAAGCTCTATGACTCTATGAATGATGCTTTTACTGATCTCCGTTGGTATTATGAGGCTGATTTTGAGACAGGTGCATATCTATATGTGATGGGCGAGGATAAGACTCCTTCTACTAATACCATTGTTTTGATGTATGGCCGAATTATGACTATGTCGGATGATTATATAAAGTTGTCGTACGATGCCGATACTGAAGATGTGGCATATACTTATGAGTTGAAGCGCAAGTAACGAAGCTTAGCTTGAAATAAAGTCCGTAATCCTGCGATAGACAATGGATTACGGACTTTTTGTTTCCTTGCAGGTTTTACTACTCCTGCTCGGCGCTTTTGATCATGCGACACATTCGCTCGCGAGCGCGATGAATCTGAGTCTTGACCGTACCCATCGGCAGATGCAACTTTTCGGCAATCTCTTCGTAGGAGTAATCCTCCAAAAACCGCATCGAAAAGAGCTTGCGATACTGCTCTGGTAGATTATTGATATAGTGCTCAATCTGAGTTCGTTGCTGTATGTTGATCAGATTCTCTTCGGGTGACGGAGTGCTGGCCGCAGGAGCCGAGAAACGTTCATCAATCGAGAGATCCTCTTGGCGGCGGCGCTCAAAGTCGATGTGGGTATTGCGCGCGATGGTGTAGACCCACTGTCCGAAGGTGTAGTCGGGTGAGTAGCGTTGCAGATTTATGTAGACCTTGATAAATGTCTCCTGCAATAGATCCTCGGTGTCATCGGGCGAGGTTGAACGCTGCAGAAATAGTCGGCGAATTGCATCGCTATAACGGTTGAAGAGATACTCGAATGCGGTATCATCGCCCGATAACGACAACTCTACCAAATACTTATCATCAGCAATGATATATTCTGCTATTTCCATGCTGAGCTATCTTTGCGAATCATCATCATGCGCACAGACAACATGAGCAATGGGTTAATCAAATCAAAAATAAAGAAACGCAAGCCTACGCCCTTTTCGCCCACACGTTTGGCGATGGAGAGCATGCGCAATAGTGCTGTCAGATAGCGGACAAGAAGCAAAATCAATGCTACCAATTTGAACTCCAACGGCATGAATATCAATGCTGTCAGAATAGTCAAAAAGAAGAGTCCCTGACTCCAGATGCTCCACTCTACGGAGTTTTTTGCCCATACGGGGTAGAACTGATAAGCCTCGCCGTAATGTCTCAGGCGTCCTAACCACCAACGAAGCCCACCCCACGGGTGCTCAATCATCGAGCCTTTAGGGATTAGTACCACGCTGACATTCTTCTTGTGGGCGATGCTCTGGATAAAGAGGTCGTCCTCTCCGATGTTCATACTCAAGTGGTTAAAACCTTTTACCCCGAAATATAACGACTTGGTGAATCCGAGGTTGTGGCGTGTACCACGATAGGTGTTACCATGCACAGCCTCAGATAGCCAATAGATTGAGGTCTGCATATTGGAGAGTCGCATTAGGTAATTCGACAAATCCTTCTTGGGCTCTATGCCTGAGTATCCGAGGATTATGTCGCCACGCATAAATGCCTTGCCCATCATCGCTAACCACTGCTCCGAAGCGGGTGTGGCACTGTTTGTTGTGATGATGATATGCTCGTTGTGTGCCGACTTGATTCCGAGGTTTATCGCCTGCTTAACCGAGATTGGGAAGCGAGGATTGTAGTCAAATTTTGTTACCGTGAGGTTAGAGTGAATCAGGCGCTGACGCGTCAACTCTTCGTAGAAGTCGCCATCGTTGCCGACATAGACAATAACTACTTCAAACGTTGCGTTGTATTGCTGGGCAAAGATATGAGGCAGACGCTCATCAATGTAGGTGTAATCCTCTGAGAACATGGGGACTACGATCGAGATTGGTGGTTCCGACTCAAGTATCTTACGGCGGCGCGAATTGCGGAATGTGCTGATGCGTCTGTAAGCGATCAGGGGGTAATAGATCTGTATGAAAAATAGCGTAAGGATGGCGATGGCCAACGCGAGCCCTTGCCAACCGTAATGCTGAATTATAAAGTCGATATATTGCATATAGTTACTCCTCAAGTGATAATTTTGACAAAGATACTCTTTTCGCTTGAAACGGCATAGCAAAAAGTGAAAATTCTCACTCTGTGAGGTGCTGATTTTTCAGTTGTAAATTTAAAATGGCACTTCATGGCGCCAGAAAAATGCAATTATATAGTGTGGAGCGCAGTTTTTCGGCGATAAAGTCGCGATATTTGAAGGAAAAATAGTAAATTTGTCCGAATTATATGCCCTTATTTTTTGAAGGGATTTAAAGAGCGTAGAAAATATGAAGTTTACACTTGAACATAACGCCCCATCATCGAAGGCGCGTGCAGGAGTGATTCAGACCGATCATGGTGAGATTCAGACCCCGATTTTTATGCCTGTGGGTACTGCGGCGGCGATGAAGGGTATATTCCATCGCGATTTGAAGCAGGAGGCGAAGGCTCAGATTATCTTGGCCAACACCTACCACCTCTATCTGCGTCCAGGTATGGATATTATCGAGAAGGCGGGTGGCGTACATCGTTTCTCGACTTGGGATGGCCCGATGTTGACCGATAGCGGCGGCTTTCAGGTCTTTTCACTCTCGGATTGTCGAAAGCTCAAGGAGGAGGGTTGTCATTTCCGTTCGCATATAGATGGCTCGAAGCACCTCTTTACGCCTGAGAGCGTGATTGATACCGAGCGCACCATTGGCGCTGATATCATGATGGCATTCGATGAGTGTCCTCCAGGCGATGCCCCCTATGATTATGCGGCTAAGTCGTTGGCGCTGACCGAGCGTTGGTTGGATCGTTGTTTTAACCGTTATCATCAGACTCAGCCTAAGTGGGGGCATTATCAGTCGTTGTTCCCTATCGTGCAGGGTTGTTCTTATCCCGAACTTCGTGCTAAGGCTGCCGAGAATGTTCAGCAATACGATGCCGATGGATATGCTATCGGAGGTTTGGCCGTTGGTGAGCCTACCGATGTGATGTATTCAATGATTGAGGTGGTGAATGCTGTCTTGCCTGAGAATAAGCCTCGCTATCTGATGGGAGTGGGTACGCCGATTAACATTTTAGAGGCGATAGATCGAGGTGTGGATATGTTCGATTGTGTGATGCCAACGCGCAATGGTCGTAACGGTCAGATCTTTACAAGTGAAGGAACTATCAACCTTAGAAACAAGAAGTGGGAAGATGATTTCTCGCCGTTGGATCCTGCTGGCGTGAGTTTCGTGGATAGGCAATACTCTAAGGCATACGTTCACCACCTGACCGTGTGTGGCGAGATGTTGGCGGCACAGATTGCATCGTTGCATAATGTAGCTTTCTATTTGTGGTTAGTGGGCGAGGCTCGCCGACATATCATTGAGGGTGATTTTGCACAGTGGAAGCAGATTATGGTTGAGAAATTGGGTCGTAGATTGTAGTTGAGTATGAAGCAGAGATTTAACTTTTCATTCCCTGGCTTTAAGATCCTTGACCGTTATATCCTGGCCAAGTTCCTTGGTACGTATATCTTCGCTATTGCGATGATTACCGTTATCTTGGTGGTCTTCGACTATGCCGAGCGAGTGGATAACTTTACCGAGTCGCACGCTCCGTTGTCGGATATTATTTTCGACTACTACATAAATTTTATCCCTGATTTTATTAATCAGTTCAGTGGCTTGTTTACATTTATTTCGGTGATCTTTTTTACATCGAAGATGGCTTATCAGACCGAGATCGTGGCGATGTTGTCGGGTGGAGTGAGTTTCCGCCGTTTGATGTGGCCATACTTTTTGGGTGCTTTTGCTATTATGACGCTTTCGCTTTCACTGAACCTGTGGGTGATTCCTCAATCGCAGATCAGTTGTGTGGAATTTCGCCAAAAATACTTCAGGAAGTATAAGAATCAGCAGTACGATCGTAATATCTATCGTCAGGTCGAGCCTGGTGAGTTCGTCTATGTGAGGGGCTATGGCAGTAGTAAGCGAGCTTCGTATTTAGCTTTGACACGACACGAGAATAATCAGGTTGTCGAGGCTTTGGAGGCTTCGGACGTGACTGTTGACCCAGCGACAGGCCGTTGGAAGGCGCAGAAGTATATCACCCGCAAGATTAATGCCGATGGTACGGAGGAGTTTAAGCAGCTCCGAGATCTTGATACGCTCATTAATCTCGATGTCCGTGAGTTGGGTAAGGTCGAGGAGATTGTATCAACGATGAAGATTGGCGAGTTGAACAGTTTTATTGAACAGCAACGCTCGAAGGGATCGGATTCTATCAATATCATCGAAGTGGAGCGTCAAGGACGTTTCGCATATCCGATGGCGACATTTATTTTGACGTTGATCGGTGTTTCGCTCTCCTCACGAAAGGTTAGAGGTGGTACGGGTCTGCATATTGGAGCAGGTATTGCTCTCTGCTTCTCGTACATCATGCTTAACCGTGTGTTTGAGGAGTTTGCCAAGAGTGGATCAATGCCTGTGTGGATAGCAGTCTGGACCCCGAATGTTATATTTACAATAATTGGAATATATCTCTATCGTAAAGCTCCGAAATAATGCAGAAGTGGGAAGATATAGCTCTCGCAGTGAGAGCAGGTGCTCGCCTCACAAGCGAGCAGGCGTTAACTTTGTGGCACGAGGCTCCATTGTGGCGTATTGCAGAGTTGGCTGTCGAACGTAAGGAGAAGATAAGTGGCGATAAGGTCTATTACAACCGTAATTTCCACCTTGAACCGACCAACCTCTGCGTCTTTAATTGTAAGTTCTGTTCATTCCGCCGTACGAAGTCGAGCCCCGAAGCGTGGGATCTCTCGATGGAGCAGATTGAGCAGGTGGTGCGCAGTTATGAAGGTAAGGGTGTGACAGAGGTACATATTGTCGGTGGCGTACACCCTGAACATGGATTGGAATACTACTGCGATATGATTCGCCGCGTGAAGCAGATTTTGCCCGATGTGGCTGTGAAGGCTTTTACCGCCATCGAATTATCATATATGATCCGTCAGGCGGGACTTAGTGTGAAGCAGGGATTGCAGCGGTTGATAGATGCAGGTATGGAGGCTATTCCTGGTGGTGGCGCTGAGATTTTTGATGAGAAGGTACGTGCCGAGATATGCCCCGATAAGGGATCTACTGCTGAGTGGTTTGAGGTGCATCGTGCGGCGCATGAGTTGGGTATTAAGAGTAATGCTACGATGCTTTACGGCCATATTGAGACTATCGAACATCGCATTGATCACCTGATGCGCCTTAGAGCGTTGCAAGATCAGACGGGAGGACTCAATGCCTTCATTCCGCTGAAGTATCGCAACTTTGGCAATTCGATGTCCGAGATTGGCGAGACCTCGCTTACGGATGATTTGCGTACGTTGGCCATGAGCCGTTTGATTTTGGATAATGTGCCACACATCAAAGCCTATTGGGTGATGTATGGCAAGCAGACTACCGAACTTGCGCTCAAGTTTGGTGCCGATGATGTTGATGGTACGATTGACGACTCTACGAAGATCTACTCGATGGCAGGTGCTGATGATCAGAAGCCGAGGATGAGTGTCGAGGAGATACGTCAGATGGCGGCACGAGTGGGCTATCGAGCTGTGGAGCGCGATACGTTGTATAATGAAATCTAAGTGATGAGTCTGGTCGTGAAACGAGAATAAATCTGTTTATAAAGAGAGTTTTTAGATATGGAAAATAGAGTAAAACGTGTTCGCCGCCGTAAAAAGGCGAGTGGAGTGCAGGCGCTGATTGCCCGTCTCAAAGAGTCACCTGTGGCATACCATGCGGTGCTGATCGCGTTGGTGGTGGCGGCAATAATTGTCGTTTCGAGTATTTTGATGATGCTCATTACACTTCATGGTACGCATCGTACCGTACCGACATTTATGGGTGTGAAGATCGGCGAAGCGGAGCGCATGGCTAAGGATAACGGGTTGAAGATCATCGTCAATGACTCGCTCTTTGTCCCTGCTTATGAAGGAGGTGTGGTGCTTGATCAGCTACCAAAAGGCGGTGTTGAGGTGAAGGCGGGCCGTAAGGTCTATGTGACGATCAACTCTTTCCGCGAGAAGATGGTGCGCGTGCCTTATGTTGCAGGCCGCTCGTTGCGTCAGGCGAAGAATATGTTGGAGGTTGCAGGTCTGGGTATTGAGCAATTGATATATGAGGAGGATATCGCCACAAATTATGTTCTCGGCGAGTTTGTCGGTAAGCAGGAATTGAAAGAGGACTCAAATGTCGAGATCGAGATGGGTTCGGGTGTGATTCTGAAGGTGGGCGTTGAGCCTGAGAAGAATACTACCATCGTACCTAAAGCCATCGGTCAGATTTTGCAAAATGCTAAGAGCCGCTTGTGGGAGCAGGGGCTCAATATCGGCAAGATAAATTTCGATGAGGGGATAAATCTGCTCAATCAGAAAGATGCCAAAGTCTATCGCCAATCAATCGGCCACAACGCTGTGGCGGAGTTAGGCTCTACGGTTGATCTATGGTTGACGTTGGATGCTGCGGTTGTTGATAAGAGTAGCAAGGCTTCGGATAAGATAGCCCATGAGTTGGAGGAGCAGCGTCTGGAGGCTGAGGCTGCCAAACGAGATTCGATCGAACAGGCTGAG
Organism: uncultured Alistipes sp.; assembly: GCA_964437405.1. Taxonomy (GTDB): domain Bacteria; phylum Bacteroidota; class Bacteroidia; order Bacteroidales; family Rikenellaceae; genus Alistipes. The sequence continues at coordinate 815 of CAYTGT010000008.1, read as the reverse complement.
GCCGCTTCACGTGTAGAGTTGCAGGAAGTGTTGCAGAGTAGCAAGAAGGCGGCGGAGGCTGTGACTGAGACCGATGAAGATGAATTTTTCTAATTGATGAGCCATTTTAAGCATGATTTTAAATAAAGATATGGAGAATCCTAATACAGAGACCTTTGATATTTCGACTCAGTCGGTTGAGTTGCAATGTGAGTCTGATAATGTCGGGTCGGAGGATTATTTGATGGATGATGAGATGGCCGAGGGTGACTCGGCTGACGAACTCTTTGAGCACTTTGCCATTACGGTGGATAAGGGGCAGAAGATGTTGCGTCTGGATAAATATCTGGTTGATAGAATGGAGCATTGCTCTCGCAACCGTATCCAGATGGCGGCCGACAATGGCAATATATTGGTCAATGGCGTTGTGGCGAAATCGAGCTACAAAGTTAAACCATTGGATCGCATTACGCTTGTGATGCCATATCCGAAACGCGAGTTGGAGATTATTCCAGAGGATATTCCGCTTGATATCTTGTTTGAGGATGATGATATGATCATTGTGAACAAGGCGGCTGGTATGTGCGTGCACCCTGGTTGCGGAAACTATACAGGTACATTGGTTAATGCTCTGACCTACCATCTGAAGGATCTTCCTCTGTTTCAGGAGGGTGATATGCGTGCTGGATTGGTACACCGCATTGATAAGGATACTTCGGGAATTTTGGTCGTTGCCAAGAATGAGAGGGCACATGCTCGCCTTGCAAAGCAGTTCTTCGATCATACGATCCATCGCCGCTATGTGGCTTTGGTGTGGGGAAATATCGAGGAGGATG
>CAYTGT010000007.1:0-17564 GCA_964437405.1 uncultured Alistipes sp. | reverse complement strand
ATTCGTGGTACGAACTCTATCAATTCGGGTACGGCTCCGCTCTATATCTTGGATGGTGTGCCTATCTCAAGCAGCGATTTCAATACCATCAATCCTGCCGACATAGAGTCGTTGTCGGTGTTGAAGGATGCTTCATCTACCTCAATTTACGGTGCGCGTGCCGCCAACGGTGTAATTGTCATCACGACCAAGAAGGGTCGTCGTGCCGAGCGTCCTCGCATCGAGTATCGTATGCAGATGGGTATCTCGCAGGTGGCAAGCGGTAAGTGGGATCTGATGAATACCGCCGAGCGTATCGCCTACGAGAAGGAGATCGGCATGACTGAGGGTCAGAATTATAATGTGCTGAGCCAGATTGATGTTAATTGGATGGAGGAGGTATTCAACTCTTCAGCTCTGTTGCAGAGCCACGAGATTTCGATCTCTGGTGCTGACGAGAAGAGTAGCTACTATGTTTCGGGTGGTTATTACAATCAAGACGGTACAGCCGTAGGATCTATGTTTGAGCGCTATTCTTTGCGTACCAATTTCGAGCGCAAGGCTTCTTCTTGGCTCAAGATCGGTAGCAATTCGATGCTTAATTACCAGAATATCCAACAGGCCGATGAGGGTGCTTATACACTTGTCACTCCAATCTCGGCGGCACGTTTCATGATGCCATATTGGGATCCATATCGTGCTAATGGAGAGTTGGCTTCGATTTCGGATGGTAGCTGGAAGGGTAACGGTCAGAACCCATTGGAGTGGTTGGAGAATAATCCTGTGACCTACAAAAAATATAAGTTGCTTTCGACTGTTTTTGCCGAGGCTACTCCAATCGAGGGCTTGACGCTTAAAGCTCAGTTGGGTGTGGATTACTCTCACACAACAGGTTTCGGAGTCTCATATCCGAGCTATGCTCCTAATCAGGGACAGGGTGCCGCTTCACGTAGCACTACCGATAGCTACACTTTGACAAGTACAAATACCGCGAACTACCAATTCCGCGTGGATGATGACCATTCGTTCAACTTCTTGCTCGGTCACGAGGGTGTTAGCGCCCACTATGAGGCTTTCAGCTTGATGACGCGCGGACAGAATAATGATCGTTTGACTAATATCTCGACTGGTACTCGCGCCACATCGTGGGATGATACTACGGATTCTGATTACGGATTCCTTTCGTTCTTCCATCGTGGTGAGTATAACTATGCCAACAAATACTTCTTCGAGTACGCTGCACGTTTGGATGGTTCGTCACGCTTTGGTGCCGATCGCCGTTGGGCAGCCTTCTGGTCTGTGGGATTTATGTGGGATTTGCGTAATGAGTCATTTATGGACTCTGCGTCACGCTGGTTGACCAACGCTCAGATCTCGCTCTCGACAGGTACTTCGGGTAACTCATCTATTCCTAATTATGAGCATTTGGCTCTTATCGGCGGTGGCTTGGATTATGTGGGCAATGCTGGTATGGCTTTGGCACAGCCTGGTAATGAGAATTTAGGTTGGGAGAAACCTTGGACTACCAACTTGGCTTTGCATGCAGGCTTCTGGAATCGCCTCAATGTAGATATGGAGTTCTACTATAAGCAGACTACCGATATGTTGATGCAGGTACCTTTGCCATACTCAACATCGGGTTACGGTTACTATTGGGACAACGTGGGTACGTTGCTTAACGTGGGTGCCGAGTTGAGCCTCAACGCTACTTTGGTTGCTACCGAGAAGTTTATGTGGTCGGTAAATGCCAATGTGTCGTATAATCATAATGAGATTACAGAGCTTTATAATGGCGTTACCGAGTATGAGCTCTCGAATACCAACACCAAATTGGTCGTAGGCCATCCTCTCGGCGAGTTCTACATCAATCGCTATGCGGGTGTTAACCCAGCAAATGGAGATGCCTTGTGGTATGATAAGAACGGCGAGCTCACTACCGAGTTGCGCGATGAGGATAAGGTCTTGGTTGGCCATAGCTACCATGCTCCTTGGCAGGGTGGTTTCGGTACTTCGTTGAGTTGGAAAGGTCTTTCGCTCTCGGCTCAGTTTAGCTGGGTTGCCGATCGTTGGATGATCAATAATGATCGCTACTTCGATGAGTCGAACGGCCGTTTTGCTTCATACAACCAGTCGAGCCGTCTGCTCAATCGTTGGAAGCAACCAGGCGATGTTACCGATATCCCTCGTCATGGTGTTTATACCGAGTTCGACAGTCGATTGTTGGAGGATGCTTCATTTATGCGTCTGAAGAATTTGATGTTGAGCTACAACTTGCCATCAGATTTCATCAAGAAGAGTAGAGTATTCAGCGGTCTGAGAATCTATGCTCAGGCTCAGAACCTCTTTACCTTCTCTAAGTTTTCAGGTCTGGATCCTGAGGGTACGACAAATATCTATGCGGCACAATATCCTATGTCGCGTCAGTTTACTTTTGGTCTTGACTTAACATTTTAATCCGCTATGAAGATTATGCTACAAAATATAAAGAGATTTTTGATAATCGTTGCAGCGCTCTTCTCTCTAAGCTCATGCTTGGACAAAGAACCAGGCTCGGCCATTCCAGAGAAGGATGCTATGCAGACATATAACGATGCCGAGCAGATGCTCAATGGTATCTATGCTTTGCTCAAGAGTAGCGCCTTTTATAGTGGCTACCTTACTCTTTTGCCCGATATCCAGACAGACTTGGTATATGCCGTAGATGGTTATTCCAATGCATACGGAACTTTTTGGCAGTGGGATATTCGTCCTACCAACGCCGAGATCGAGTCTGTATATGCCAGCCTCTATGGTATCATCTCAAATTGTAATTTCTTCCTTGAGCGTATTGATAAGGTGATCGAGAATCAGACAAGTGATGACCATATCACCGCTTTGGAGCAGTACACAGGCGAGGTCTATACGATCCGCGCTTTGGCCTATTCTGAACTTATCAAATGCTTCTGCAAGGCATACGACCCTGCGACCGCTAAGGATGAGTTGGGCGTGGTGTTGCGTAAGAGCTATTCAGAGCCTGAGCGTTCGGTGAGAGCATCGCTTTATGACTCTTACGAGTTCGTTTTGTCGGATTTGGCTAAGGCCGAGGGGTTGCTCGATGAGGATAACGATCAGTACAGTTCTGCATTCATGACTAAGAGTGTGGCTCATGCGCTCCATGCGCGTGTGGCTCTCTACATGCAGGATTGGGATGCAGCCATCGAATACTCATCTCTTTTGATCGACCATCCGAATAAGGTCTACTCACTTTCATCGGCAAGTACACTCTATACCGATTCGATGACCTTCTTCGACTATATGTGGAATTATGACGTTGCCACCGAGATCATCTGGCGCGTAGGTTTTACCTCTACCTCTTATGGTGGAGCATTGGGTCAGTCGTTCTTGAATTTCGTGACGGACTATACATACTACTATCCTGATTATGTTCCAGCTCGTTGGGTGTTGGATCTCTATGAGGCTGCCGATATGCGATACAGCTCATACTTCTATGAGTTGCAGACAGGCTACGACCATGCTTTGGTATGGCCATTGCTTGTGAAGTATTACGGTAATCAGGAGTATATCAGCCAACTTATCTATCATGTAAATATGCCTAAGCCATTCCGTTTGGCTGAGCAATATTTGATTCGTGCCGAGGCTCATTGTCGCAAGGCAAAGCCCGACTTCAACGCCGCATCTGCCGACCTCTCGACACTGCGTAAGAGTCGCTTCCTGAGTGGTGGTAATATCTCGTTGACAGCCGATAATTACATTCAGCAGATCTCGGATGAGCGTGTGCGTGAGCTCTATATGGAGGGCTTCCGTTTGCAGGATCTGAAGCGTTGGGGTAAGCTCTATAACAATGGCTTGAGCTTCGAGCGTACACCTCAGACAAGTTCTTTGGCCGAGGGTAGTTCACTCAAGGTAACTTATGATAATCCTCTCTTCGTATGGCCTATTCCTCAGCATGAGATCGAGGCTCCAGGCTCTGAAGTTTTGCCTAACGAGAGTAACAAATAAAGGAGAAGAAAGATGAAGAAGTTATATTATATATTGATCGTAGCACTACTCAGCGTTGGCTTTGTGTCATGCGATGAGGAGTATGTCACCTATTCGGGTCCTGAGTATGTGATGTTTGCCGATTCACTCTCGACCAATATGGTGACTGCCGATAAAGAATATTTTAGTGTGCCTGTATCCTCTACCGTGGCGTGCGATTACGACCGTACATTTGGTGTGGAGGTTGTAGATGCTGGTAGCAATGCTATCGAGGGTGTTCACTATCGTCTTTTGTCGAATACCATCACAATCCCTGCGGGCGAGTTGGCTACCGAGGTTAAGGTTGCAGGTTTGTATGACAATATCGAGCCTACCGACTCTCTCGGCTTCCGCCTTCAGTTGGTTATGCCTGAGCAGTTGGAGTGGGATCTCTATGAGAATAGCAACCAGACTAAGGTGGTGATGTATAAGAGCTGTCCATACGATATCAACAACTTCACTGGTTGGTGCGTGTTGACTTCGCTTTACCTTTATAGCTATCCTGGAACAAACACCTCTTATCAGCGTTTGATCTATACCGAGAAGCATCCTTCGGAGGAGAATACCATTATCCTCAGAAGTATGTTCAATAACGGTTTTGATGTTACCATGACCTTCGATCCGAGCGATCCTGCTCAACCACTTGTGACAATGGATCGTGCTCAGGTTATTGGTCATGAGGACGAGACCTTCGGTATCAAATATGGTGATAATAAGATTCTTTCGCACCATAGCCCTTATTATAAGTCATACTTCAACTCATGCCAGCGTTATGTTGAGTTGTGGAACTATGTCTATGTCGAGAATATGGGTGAGTTAGTTGGAAATGTAGGTCACTTCTACAACATCCTTGAGTGGATTTCTGACGAGGAAGCAGATGCCTTGCGTAAAGAGGGCTTTTAATTGAGTGAATGATAGAGAAAAAGATAAAACTATGAAAAGAACTATTTTAAGTTTAGCTTTGGCTATGATGGGAATGTGTGTGATGTTTTCGTCATGTTCATCAAACGAGGAGGCTCCTCTTGAGTTCTCGTTCCCAGGTCAGATAACCCACACGATGGGTGCTGACGAGTCAAAGAGCATCACAATTACGCCTAATGCACAGTGGGAGCTCTCGCTCTCGAAGAGTGCGGCTTCTCACTTCTACATTGCCGATGGCGATCAGAAGCGTCAGAATATGCGAGGTGAGGCAGGTTCGTTCCAGATCGAGGTTAAGACTACCTCTACATTGGATTTTGAGAATGATATCACCTGCGATGTGACATTGACTATGAAAGATGGTACCATCACCGATTCGAGAGTCATTGCTACTCTGACTAAAAATAAAGCTCAGCGCGTGGTTACAGTTTACCCTGCGAAGGTTGAGGATGGCGAGTTTGTTGAGCAAGAGGAGGGTGAAATCTCTAAGACTGTGTATTCAACATCAGCTGTTGGCTCGGAGGGTATCGAGGTTTTGGTCTCAAAGGATGATATTGATGATCTGGAGGCACGTATCAAGGTTGAGTCAAATTGTGCATGGACTATGGTCTTGCCAGAGTGGTGTGAGGCTAATACTCTGAATGGCGATGCTTCGGCGGCTAAGGAGGTTGTGCTGAAGGTTAACACCGAGCTTTTGCCAGATGATGTTTATTCGGGCGATATTGAGTTTATCGCGACTCAGAGCGAGGCTTCGATCAAGATTGTGCCAATCTCAATCGACTCTAAGGCTATCGCCAAGAGTGCCGAGATCTATCCAGCAGAGGTGGCCGATGGAGAGTATGTTGTAAGTTCTGAGGGTGAAAATGGCCCTATCTATAAGTTCTCAACCGAGTCGCTTTCGGGTGATCATCAGATGCGTGTTAATGCGGCTAATATCACCGAGATTGATGCTTTGCTGAAGGTCGTGACCAATTTTAAGTGGGATATCGAGGCTCCTGAGTGGATTAAGGATATCGAGCCACAGGAGGTCGGCGAGAGTGTCGTGAAGTTGGAGGTTGATTATTCGAAGTTGCCTGCAAGTGGCGATATTTCGGGCGAGTTAAAGATCATTGATGTTGCCAAGTCAAAGGTGATTACAACTGTCAATCTTGCAATCTCGGCTTCGTCACTCACTCCAAAGGTTGCTGTATATCCAGCTTTGATCAAGCAGGGTGAGTTCCTGTTGCCAGAGGGCGAGAGTGAATTTGCTGTTCAGTATGATACAAATCAGGTGTCGGAGAGTGGTGTGCAGATTATCTGGCCTATGGAGAATGCGTGGGCTAACGCACGTGTTAAGGTTGAGTGTAATCTTCCACTTAAGCTCAATATGCCAGAGTGGATGGTTGCAGGAGCTGAGTTGGAGGCGGGCGTGCATGAGGTTCAGCTTCGTGCCGATAATACTAAGCTTCCAAAAGATGCAGCATCGTTTGATTTGGAGTTTACCGATGCAGGCAAATCTGAAAAGAGTGTTTTGACAACCGTTAAGGTGTCATATCCAGGTATCAACTCGTTCTTCGAGGTTACGGAACTTGAGGAGGAGGTCGTATTTGATGTTGAGGGTATGACTACTCGTGACGAGATGCCTGTGGATCATGCTCGCGTAACTATTCGTTCGGTTAAGAATGGTGCTAAGGTTTGGTTGGTAGGCTTGATGGTTGACGGCGGTAAATATGTTGCCGAGCAGGTTGATTGGGCTACTACTACTCTCTCAGAGTGGGATGGCGATGATTTGGTTCAGTCGCGCAACCTCGATGTAATGGTTTCGGTGAATGAGGGAGTTGCTCGTGAGGCATACCTATTTGTCTTGCCTTCAAGTGTAGAGGTTAAGAGTGCAGAGAGCTTCTTTGTGATGAAATCGGGAATCCCGACAGGTGAACTCGTTGCTGAGTATAAAGAGTATTTGGTAACTACCATCAAGCAGGATGGCGCGACAATCGAGAGTACCGACCTGATGTATACAAAGAGTATTGACGAGTCTGCTTCGCTCTCTACCATCAAGATGCATTGGCTTACATACGAGTTGCCATCGGGCGTAAAGCCAGCCGAGATCTATAACTTGACATATACAAAGAGCAGCGACAATGAAAACTCTCTCTTTGCAAGTTCTAAGGCCATAGAGTCATTTACATACTATTGCGGTAATAGCGCTGGAAATTGGGTTGCAACCGATGACTCTTCGTCATGGATTAATGCCGTATATTCAGCTGATGGATTTAAGATTAAGATGGATACTTCACTCGATGCAGCATATTACTCTAAGCAGAGCGATAACTATGTGGGTGGTATCTTGGTGAAGTTTACCGATGGTACATACGTCTTGGTTGTCTGTGTGTATGATGCAGCTCAGGCTGATCAGGAAGTAGAGGATCAACCTTTAGTCTCTTATAAGTGGCCAGATTTGGCTAAGGATGATAAGTCTATACTTGTAGAGTTGGAGTCGGGCGAGTGGTACGACAAATATAAGTCGTTGGGTGCCCCAATCTTCCATCTGACCTACGTTAAGAAATTCTCTACACTGTCAGCACTTGTAGGTATCAATTACGAGTGGTGTGTTGAGTATGTAGATGGTTGCGATGAGTGGATCAGCTATGAGCCAGGTGCAGAGTACCAATCAATCTTTATGAATGCCTTTGGCAAAAAGGATTACAAGGAGTCTGATCCTATCGTAAATAACAATGTTACGGGTGTTCTCATTTTCCGTAACGACAGTGGGGTACAGTTGGTATTGATCTGTACATTGGCAATCCCCGAGGAGTAATCCTGCAGCCGATGTCGAATCAGAGACTTCATATAAGAGAAGATAAAGAGAAAACGAAAACAATATAATGAAGACAAACCGATTTTTTCTGTGTGTAGTGCTTTCGCTCCTGATGGCGGTCTTTGTCACTTCGTGTAGCGATAGTGATGGGGTCGATAATCGAGAGCAAGAGTATGGCTATGCACAATTCAAAATTTATAAGAAGGATTCCTATCAGACGCCTTCTGCTCAAAGTTCAAGCCGAGCCGCTCAGAGCATTTTGGATTATCTCTCGGATGCCAAGAAAATCAATGTCACTTTGAGCTTCGAGGGTACAACCATCTCTCAGACGCTCAACCTCTCTTCAGCCGATGCTACTGCTGCCGAGTATGGTCTGAGAAGCGATAAGTTGAAGTTGGTTGTGGGTGATTATGATCTGCTCAGCTTTGCGTTGTATGACAAATACGATGAGTTGCTCTATAATAGTACGAGCGAAGATTTGAGCGCCTTTTCTGTTATTTCGGGAGGATTGACTGTTCAGGATTTGACGGTCAATGTCACTCCTCGCGGACGAGTGCAGTTCACATTCAAGAAGGATATGTCAGCATTTACGGGGACACGTTCAGCTTCGCGTCAATACACCTTTGACGAGATCAGCTATGTGAATCTTAATGTGGCTCGCGTGCTCTCTTCGGGTAATGTTGTGAGCCGTACCAAGTTGGAGATGTTGCCTGTCGAGTTCTCGTTGGAGTTCGATGAGAATAATGAAGCTAACAATACACCAGGTTACCAGACCTCGTTGTTGCGTTGCGACTCATTGTTGCTCTTGCCTGCGGGTAATTATCGTTTGCTCTCATACGAGACATTTGATAGTGAGAAGGTGTTATTGGAGAGCGATAGCAATCCTAAAGCGCTTAATTTCTTGATCGAGGATAATGGCCTAACCAAAGCCGATGTGGCTATCAAGTTGCATGAGAGCGATGAGTATCTCAAGGATTACTACGCTCTGTATGAGATTTGGAAGAGCCTCGATGGTGAGAATTGGTCATACGATGGTCAGAATTATACCCGTGGCACAAATTGGGATTTCAATAAAGATGCCGATCTGTGGGGTGATCAGCCAGGTGTTCAGCTCCACTCTAACGGACGTGTAGCACGTTTGGATCTGAGCGAGTTTGGCTTCCGAGGCGACCTCTCGCCTGCGATTGGTCAGCTTACTCAGCTTATTGAGCTTTATCTCGGTACTCATAATGATGCCAATGCGGTGAATTACGATCCTTCGCTTTCGTTGAATCTGACAGCTGCTGAGCGTAGTGCACGCCGTATGGATCTACATCGCGAGTACCTTCAGATGATTCACCCTGCGACACAGACTTCTGAACCGACAGCACGTGCTTTGGCCGAGAATAACATCCAGATCGCCGCAACGTCACTCTATAAGACCATGAGTGAGAACGAAATCTTCGACATGGCGAGCGGTGCTCAGCGCATTAAGCCTATGGATCAGCACTATGGTACATTGCGCAATGGACTGAAGTCTATCCCGAAGGAGATAGGTAAGTTGAAGAATCTGGAGTATTTCTATATCGCCAATAGCGAAATCGAGTCATTGCCAGAGGAGATTACTGAGCTGACAGCTTGTACCGATATAGAGATATACAACTGCCCTAAACTCACCAAATTCCCGATGGCTATTACCCGTATGCCTGAGTTGGTGTCGCTCAATCTCTCAGCAAACTTGCAGTGGAGTGCTATTGATTTTTATGAGGGCATGAAGGCTCTTGCCAACGGCCCATCGCGCGAGAAGATCCAGATCATCTATGCTCGTCAGAACAACTTGCCAGAGTTGCCTGCCGATTTCGCAAATATGAAGAAGCTCGCTTTGTTGGATCTTGCCTATAACAAGATTACAAAGCTCAACGCATTGGGTGAGGATGTTGCGTTTGTTCAGCTCTACCTCGACAACAATATGATCGAGAGCTTCCCTAAAGATGAGTATGGCTACTTCTGCGGTACTGACGATATCGAGACCTTCTCGGTGAAGAATAACCGTCTGAAATTGGTGCCAAACATCTTCTCTGCCAAGAGTAACTATACTATGAACTCAGTAGATTTCACAGGTAACGATATTCAAGGTTTTGAGGGTGAAGAGAATGGAACATATAAGGGTATGCGCGTAAACACCCTGACTATGGCGTTGAATCCAAATCTGAAGAAGTATCCTGTTGCTCTTGCTAAGACCAACTCATACGTTGCCTATATCATCCTTCGTGCTTGTAACGTGGAGGAGATACCTGAAGGCTCATTTACCTATGAGAACTCCATTAATCTGGTGTCGCTCGACCTCTCGTATAACAAGTTGACTGACCTGCCACGTGAGATGCACGCTGGTAATCTGCCATATCTCTATGGTGTTGATATCTCGTTCAACTCGTTCAGTGAGTTCCCATTCGAGCCATTGGATGCTTCGGGACTTACTGTATATGCTATCCGTAGCCAGCGTAACGAGAAGGGTGAGCGTTGCTTGAAGGAGTGGCCGACAGGTTTGTACAATCACCGAGGTTTGCGTGGTTTCTACATTGGCTCGAACGATCTTCGTAAGATTGATGATACGATCTCGACTTTGATCTACTATTTGGATATCAGCGATAACCCAAACATCATCTTCGATGCTTCCGATATCTGCTACGCATGGCGTGTGGGTGCCTATATTCTGATCTACGACAAGACCCAGAATATCCTGAATTGTGATTATATGTTGGAGTAAGAGTAAAGCGTGAATATGAAATATACTAAATATCTGTTATTAACACTTGCACTTGTTGCTTTCTGGTCATGTAGTGATGACGAAACAAGTGCGCCAGCTACGGAGATAAATCTCATCGAGATGGAGGCTGTAGGCGGTGTGGAGAAGGTTGCGGTCAACATGACTAATCGTTGGATCGTCTCTACCGATAATCCTTGGATCTCGGTCTCTCCTGCTAATGGTATTGGTGCTACCGTATGCCAATTCAAGATTGACTCTGCGCTGACTTCGACTCCTCGTTCGGGCGTTGTCCGTATTCAGGATCTTGAAACTTGGGAGGAGCGCGAGATTCAGGTTAATCAAGCAGGTTTCGACTATGAAATTATGGTTGAGGAGCCTGATGTTAAGGTTGAGAACTATGGCGAGTTTGGCAAGCGTTACTTCGATGTCAAGGTTAAATCCAACGTGGAGTTCGATGTGGTGATCCCAGAGGATGTCAAGTGGCTCACTCATGAGGATTATACCCTGACGCTCGATCGCGGTATGCGCCCACGTTATACAACTATCCGCTTTAATTGGAATAACAATACTCGTTATGAGGATCGTTTGGCTGAGGTGCAGTTCATCCCTAAAAAGAGCGTTCAGATGCATCGTAGCGATGTTGTGAAGGTGCTTCAGAACGGTGCCGAGCCTATCGAGGCTGATACACGTGCTGGTGACTCTACCGCTTTGGTTTGCATTGCACGTTCATTGCAGACTATGAGTTCGTGGAATACATCTGAGCCTATGACTCAGTGGAGTGGCGTTACTCTTTGGGATGAGAGTATGAAGGGTTGCACTCCTGAAAAGGTGGGTCGTGTGAAATCTGTTGAGTTCTACATCTTCAGCACTAAGGAGCCTTTGCCATTCGAGGTGCGTTATCTGACTGCAGCCGATGAACTCTACTTCTTCGGTAATGCCAACACCTTTATGCTCGATCTTGATCTGGGTGAGGATATCACACACCTGACTCAGCTTCGCCGTCTGACTGTGGGAGCTTACGGTTTGGTGTCGTTGCCTGAGAGTTTGAAGAATCTGAAGAATCTGGAGTATCTGAACATCTGTGCCAATAACTTCCAGCGAGTTCCATCGGTGCTTACCAAGGAGAATTTCCCTAAATTGAAATCTTTGGTGATGAATGCCAACCAGCGTAGTGTTATTACCGACTTGAGTAATACCACTCGTACCGATCTCGGTGGATTTATTGACGAAGAGAAGTTCCCTGAGCACTTGTTGAAGTGGGATCTTGATACTTTAGTATTGTCGGTGAATTACCTCCAGGGCGAGTTGCCTGATTTTGAGGACGATGATACGGTCCCTGTCTACACTCAAGAGGATATCAATCGTTGCGATACATTGCCTCAGTTCCTTGTGGATCGTAAAGTTAAGAAGGTTATGCCATCGTGCAAGCGTCTGGCTATCAACCTCAACCGCTTATACGGCAATCTTCCCGATTGGCTTTTGTACCATCCTGCACTCGATTGGTGGGCACCCGAAAGTTTGGTATTCCCACAAGAGGGTCGTGCCAAGAATGGTAAGCAGGTAGGTTTCGATAATGAGCCTGTTAATATGAAGTATTACTACGAAGTATATACTAAAAAGAAGATGGCAAAATCGCAAAATGAGTAGCGACTATTAAATTTTATGACAATGAAATACAGAATATTATATTTTACGCTTCTTCTTGCGCTCCTTTCGCTCTATTCATGTAATAAGAGCGAGGTGGAGTCTGTCGAGCAGCCAGAGGAGTTGCCATACGCTCAAAATGAGCTGTTGGTTAAGTTTTCTCCCGAAGTAGTCTCTCTGCTTGAGAAAGCCGAACAGACTCGTAGCGGTTCGGTGACACGTAGTGGCTCGATGTCGGTTGATCAGGTGTTGGAGATTATCGGCACGGCTCATATCGAGCGCATTTTCCCTGTGGACGAGGCTCGTGAGGATATTACTCGCGATAGCGGTTTGAATCGCTGGTATAAGATCTCGTTTGAGGGCAATTATAGCGTTGAGGAGGTTGCAAAGCGTTTCTCGGCATTGGGTGAGGTGCAGAGTGTCGATCTAAATCGCAATATCAAACGCGCCTACAATCATAAAGCCATTCCACTCTCAAAGCAGGAGTTGGAGCGTGCTGTGTCTGAGCAGAGCCGTTCAGCGATAAGCGATCCTTTGTTCGCAAAGCAGTGGTATCTGAAAAACGATGGTACTTTGTTCACCGAAGGCGAGGTTGTAAAGTCGGTCAAGGATGCCGATGTGCAGTGCGAGCAGGCTTGGAATCTCTCGACAGGTGATGAGTCGGTTGTGGTTGCCGTGTTGGATGAAGGTGTATTCCTTGAGCACCCCGATTTGCAGAATGTAATGTGGTGCAACGAGGATGAGACATATCGTTCGACTCAGGATAATGATAACAACGGTTATAAGGGTGATGCTCATGGCTATAACTTCGCCAAGGATTCGGGGGTTATCACTTGGGATAATATCTACGATTCGGGTCACGGATCTCACGTGGCGGGTGTTATCGCAGCCGAAAACAACAACGGTATCGGTATCAGTTCTATCGCAGGTGGTAACGGTAAACGTGCGGGTGTGAAGATTATGGTTTGTCAGCTCTTTTCTGGTAACGTAGGCACCAACGCCATTGGTGTTGCACGTGCTATCAAATATGCTGCTGATAATGGCGCTGTGGTGTTGCAGTGTAGCTGGGGATATGTTTCGGGTGCTGCCAATGTATATGATTGGGGTGAGTCAGGTTTCGCCACTCAAGAAGAGTGGGAGGCAGGCTCGCCACTTGAGCGTGATGCGTTGGAGTATTTTACTCACAATGCAGGCTCGGTAAATGGCCCTATCGAGGGCGGTATCGCAGTCTTTGCTGCGGGTAATGAGAATGCAGCTCAAGCTGGTTACCCAGGCGCATGCGATGAGTATGTGTCGGTTGCCGCTACTGCTGCCGATTTCACTCCTGCGGTCTATACAAATTATGGCCCAGGTACTTCGATTTCGGCTCCTGGTGGTGATCAAGATTATTACTATGAGTATATCTCTGAAGATAATGAGTATGGTGCCGAAGGATGTATTCTTTCGACTTTGCCATACCACGTGAGCGAGAGTGGTTACGGCTTTATGGAGGGTACTTCGATGGCTTGCCCTAATGTGTCAGGCGTTGTGGCTTTGGGTATCTCTTACGCTACCGAGTTGCGCCGCCATTTCAAGGCTTCGGAGTTGCAGGAGTTGTTGCTTCAGAGTGCTACCCCTATCGACCAATATATGATCGGCACTAAACGTTATAGCCGCTATGTTGTCGATATCGGTCCACAACAGCCAATGACAATCAATATGTCTGACTATCGTGGCAAGATGGGTAGCGGTCAGGTTAACGCTACCAAATTCCTTAATGCCATTGCAGGTGCGGGTGCCGAGATGCGTTTCCCTAACCTCTATGTGGCGGTGAATGGTAGCGTACAGGTTGCTCCTGCGTTGTACTTTGTTTCGGGAGAGACTCTTTCATACGATGTCATTATCTCGGATCAGAGCGTAGCTACATGTGAGAAGCAGGGCTCTAAGCTCCTCTTCAAGGGCTTGAAGCAAGGCTCGACAAAGGCTTCTGTGAAGGCTTCTAATGGCCAGATGCACGAGTTTAACATTACTGTTCGCTCGTCTGCTAACGGTAACGGTTGGCTCTAATATGACACTCGGCTCAACTATACGTTGCCTTGTGCTGTGTGCGGCGATGCTTGCTTGGGGACAAGTGAGTTTTGCGCAGATTCGGTTGATTCCGAAGAGTCGACTCGATAGCGTGGCTAATCCGCGTGTAGTGGGAGAGGACAAGATGGCCTTTAAGCAGGGCGTGACAGTTGATTTTGGTCGGTTAGGTGAAGATGCAGAGCCGTGGCAACAAGTCGTGGAGTGGCAAAATCGCGATACGAAGCCGATTGTCATCACTCACATTAAAAGCAGTTGTAGTTGCCTCCGCTCTGAGGTTGAACGCCGAAGTGTTGGTGCTGGTAAGAGTGATAAATTTCGTATTACCTATTACCCCAAAGGCCACCCTGGTGCAGTTAACCAAAGGCTCTTTATTTATACCAACCTCTCGGCTGATCAGCCTACTGCGATTTTGAACGTGCGTGGCGTTGTGACCCCTTCGGCGGATCATCGTGCCGATTATGGATTTCATCGCGGAGCGCTGTTGATGCGTCAAGATACGATCTATGCCGAACGCGGTAAGGCTATCGTGGTGCGTATAGCGTGTATGAATAGTTCTGATAAGCAGTTACGCCTTACTGCCGATACTCTATTGTCGAGTCGAGGCGTGAAGATGTGGACCGAGCCAAACGTATTGGCGGCAGGTGCTGAGGGCGATATGGTTATCTCTGTCGGCGCTGATGCAAGTCCTATGCCGCAAGGCTTTAAGGGTCGAGGGCTGACGGATTTTGCGAAGCGTGCTCCCAATGGTAGTGCAGCAGTGCAGAAGAGCCAGCAAGCAGAAGAGTTGAATCTCTACATCAAGGGCTTATCGTTGCCACCGCGAGATAGTAGAGTTGTTATCCGTTACAAGGAACAGAAATAGTAGAAAATAAGTATTGAATTTGAAATAAAATTCGTCTAAAATAATTAGATATGAAAAAACTATTAAGAGGAGCATTCCTCGCACTTATGGCTGTGTCGTTGTTTGTGTCGTGTAGCGAAGATGAGGAGTATCAGGAGCCACAGTTGGATGTGACACCCAATAATATTGCAGGATGTTGGATGTTGGAGAGCTATGACAATGGCGCGACATTAGCCGAGGGTAGCTATGTCTATATCGACTTCGTGCGTGCTGACCGAACTTTCACCATCTACCAGAATGTAGATTCAGCACCTGTGCGTACTATCACAGGTCAATACTATATCGACATTGATGCAGAACTTGGTGCTATCATTCGTGGCCAATACGACTATGGTGTTGGCGATTGGGCACACCGCTATGTAGTCAAGAGCTTGACAGCTCAGAAGATGATCTGGGTGGCTAAGGATGACGCTTCCGATGTCAGTGTCTATGTGCGTGCCACACTGCCCGATTCATTGCAGTAGGGTGTAGTAATTTAAGCGGGAAGGATATATCTCGCAAAAGAAAGAAGCTGTCTAACAAGGCTCTTTTGTCGTTAGGTTTCTTTTGGTTGCTACGCTTGGCAAAGTATGCAAGTATCCTTTGCCCTCGTTTAATCGCAACCTTTCTCTCGTTCTCAAAACCTCATTTACGCCTCAGTAAACTGCGGTTTTTTCGAGCTTCGAGGGCCTAAAAATAGCTTTTGTTATACAACTTCTAAAAAATTGGGGTTGCTCAACTTTTTTGTTGGACAACCCCTTTGGCATTTTTATGCTACCCACCTATGACTACTGTCATAAATCTGGTCGAGTAACGCTTTTGGACACATGGCATTCATCTCTGCCAACTGTTGCTCGTATAGCCACAAATCTGTGATTCGGTGGCAACTCTTTGCCGCTTCGATATTCATATTCAGACGGCGAAATTCGCGTTTAATGCTTCCCAACGACTCTTTTACCAAACATCGGGCTAACTCTCGCATAAAACGTCTATTGCCCGAATAATTCCCAATATGCTCCATGATGAACTTTGCCCACTCATGACGCAAAATAGCCTGTTTGACAGGTGATTCAGTCTGGTCGATCTGACGCTTGTAGTCGGTGCAGACCTTGTCGAAAGCGTAACGATAGATTTTTACACCATTACCTGAAGTTGATGCAGCTGGTGCATAATAGATGGGTGTACCCGACTCGCTCACCAAAGTGGTGAGGAGCTTACCATTTTTCTTTTCCATGATTAAAATACATTAAAAAGTTAAACATAAAATACTTCCGATCGGGGCGTAATTTTCCCTCGATCGTAGGCTCAAAACGTCAAAGAACCTCCCTGCGGCTCACTCTAAAGTGAGTTGCAAGTTCTTGTTTTTGAGCATGTTTAACTTCGTGCCATCGCATGGGTGGCAACATTTAATGTATATCATATTTAAGAGCCGATAAACCATAAGCCACGAGCCACAAAACCCCAGCTTATGCTAATATCAAAAATACGTTCGTTGATTATTTAATTCCGAATCCTCCGCAAATATAATTAAAACTATTGAAACTGCAAATTTTTAGAGCTCGAAATGGAAGATTCTGCTGAAAAATGACTATTTTTGTAAATTAATAAATGTAAATATAATAGTCATAAACGAAAAATAGAATATAATGGCATTACAATGCGGTATCGTAGGTTTGCCTAATGTCGGTAAATCAACTCTTTTCAATTGCTTGTCTAACGCTAAGGCGCAGGCAGCTAATTTCCCATTCTGTACAATCGAGCCCAACGTGGGCGTTATCACCGTTCCAGATGAGCGTCTTGTAAAGTTGGCCGAGATTGATAATCCTAAAAAGGTTGTCCCTACCACTATCGAGATCGTGGACATCGCGGGTCTTGTGAAGGGCGCCTCTAAGGGTGAGGGTCTGGGTAACAAATTCCTCGGCAATATTCGTAACACCAACGCTATCATCCACGTGTTGCGT
Source organism: uncultured Alistipes sp. (assembly GCA_964437405.1). Lineage (GTDB taxonomy): Bacteria > Bacteroidota > Bacteroidia > Bacteroidales > Rikenellaceae > Alistipes. The sequence continues at coordinate 555 of CAYTGT010000007.1, read as the reverse complement.
TGCTTCGATAATGGCAACATCACCCACGTTGATGGTACTATTGACCCCGTTCGTGATAAGGGTATTATCGACACAGAGCTTCAGTTGAAGGATCTTGAGACTGTCGAGAACAATATCGGTAAGTGTCAGAAGCAGGCCGTTGCGGGCGATAAGAACGCTAAGCGCCGATTCGAGATCTTATCACTCTTCAAGGAGGCTTTGCTTCAGGGTCAGAGCGTGCGTACGGTGGAGACTGATGAGAATGATCGTAAGTTGGTTGCCGATATGAATCTTTTGACCGACAAGCCTGTTTTGTATGTCTGTAACGTAGACGAGGCGAGCGCAGTGAGTGGTAATGCTCACACCGAAGCTGTCAAGGCAGCTATCGCTAACGAGAATGCCGAGATGTTGATCGTTGCGGCAGCTACTGAGGCCGATATAGCCGAGTTGGAGGATTACGAGGAGCGCCAGATGTTCCTTCAGGATATGGGTCTTGAGGAGTCGGGTGTAGCTCGTCTGATCAAGGCGGCATACAAGTTGCTCAATCTCCAGACCTTCTTCACTACAGGTGCTGAC